>NZ_JBAUSA010000609.1:0-6847 GCF_049581465.1 Caballeronia sp.
CTTAGGTATTCGCGGTTTGAACGCGTTTCTTTGCTTCGTTTCTTTGCGCGTTTGCAAAGAAATGAAGTCCCGCCCCGGATAGGGGCTAACAGTAATAAGCAAGAAAATACTACTTATGCAGAACGACCACGCGAGCAGAAGGACTCAACGCTCTCCCCACACTCGCCGCGAGCAGCACCGCCCCACCGTATTTGCACGGATATTGTAAAAATGCCCCCATCGGCACGCCCGTTGGCGCCAAACCACGCGCGATATCGATCCGGCATGCGAGTTGCTGGCAACCAATGGAGTGCGACGTACCGGACTGCACGTCGTAGAAATTCCATGCCACCACGGAGCCAGCCATGCGACACACCGTTATCGGTATCTTCGATACCTACGATCAAGCCGAAGTCGCGCGCAGCGCGCTTTTCGCGTCCGGCTTCGCCACCGGCGACATCGAACTCCAAGCTGCACCCGAATCACGTTCGTCCGCCGACCCATCACTGACACCAGGCGGCGCGGAGCATTCCGACACGAGCATTCTCGGAAATATCGAACGGTTCTTCTCCATGCTGTTCAGCGGTCGAGAACGCCCGCCCGAAGTCGAACACTTCTCCGAAGCCGTTCGGCGTGGCGCAGTGCTCGTAGCTGTCGATGCCAATACGGACGATCGTGCAGACCTGGCCCGCCAAACGCTCGCGCAGCAAGGCGCCATCGATATCGACGAGCGCGCCGCAAGCTGGGGAACGCTCGGGCATGACGCATCGGCCACCAGACCCGCCGTGCGCGCCAACGATCGCGATCACTCGCTTCTTGACGAACTCGGCCTGGGCTCCGGTAGTGCCGTGCCGGGAACGGCGCCGGTCAACCCCCCTTCAGACCCCTTGGCACCCGTGCGCGCTGACGTCAGCCGGACTCGCGCCTATCCACGCGCCGATCAAGGAGACCCCGCTCTGGACGCGCTCGATCCAGTCACCCCGGTCGCGCGCGATTCGTTCGCTGAGAGCAGCGAGTCGACGTATCGCCCAACCAACGTCGACCCGGCGACGGGCGGCACACTAGCTGCAGGATGGCGGCCAGTCGAAGCGCGCGATCCACTGGACGAGACCGAGGCCGCCGCACGCGCCGATGCATCCGTCGCGCGTTCGCTGAGTCAATCGCCGTCGGGATCGAACGCCACAATTCCCGACGAATACATGGAATATGAGGACGATTTCCGCACCGACTATCAGTCGAATTACGCGGCTACCGGCGCACCTTACGAAGAATACGAACATGCCTATCGATACGGCGCGACCGCTGGAACCGACGAACGCTATCGCAACCGGGATTGGGACGAAGCCATGGAAATCGACCTGAAACGCGATTGGCAAAGCCGCAATCCGCAAGGTGAAGACACGTGGGAACGCGTCAAGCTGGCTGTGCGCCACGGTTGGGATCGCGTAACGGGGCATCATCACCAATAAGTGCTCCGAGCTGGAAATCGAACGGCCCGCTTGCGCGGGCCGTTCGCTTTTACGCGCTCGTCTCAACCGCCCCGGAACGCTAAACGCGCAGATCTCAGCTTTCAGCCGACCCGATGATCACGTAATGCGCAATCTAAGCGCACGCCGATGCACGCATTGATTGCACACCATTTTTGAGATGATCTCCACAAAGTTGTCCACAGATTCTGTGGACAACTTTGTTTGTCCTTAAAACATCTGCCTCAACCGCCAGGACTTATGGCGAAAAAACGCTTGACATCGTGCGCTGACAAGAATGGTCGCTAGAACGTGCTTTTTTCTGTGGATAACTTGGGCGGCCTATTGGCGAAAAACATTGCATCGTGGCGGGACCCTTGGCATGTCGACCGCTGCGAGCCATCGTTGCCCGTGGGTCGGATTAATGTCGACTTGACAACAATGTGTTTTGATTACCGCTATTGGTCATCGATAGATTCGTGAATAGACTGTTTCATATCGGCGACGCATCGCGTGTCGCCCCGGCCGGAATGCAGAGGTTGATCATGAAACGTGCTCTTATTGGTAGCTTGCTGTTCGCAGCGGCAATGTCGTCGGCATCTGTGTTCGCGCAAACCACCGGCGCCGCGAACGCAGCCGGGAATGCACCCATTACGCGCGCCCAAGTGAAGGCGCAACTGGTCGCCGCGAAAAAGAGCGGGCAATTGGATCCGATTCACTCCGAAGCGTATCCGCAGTTGTTGCCATACCAATCCGCGCAAGGCGCGAATGTCACGATGGGCCGGTAGGACGCTCATGCAAGTTCATGTGGTATGAGTGCGCGCACGCAATAACGGTTTCGTGCTTATCAACCTGGAATTGACGTAGATTCGATCGATAGCAAGGCGCGCCGCGTTGGCGCGATCCTGAACCAGAATCTGTCTCGTAATCTCCTCCTCCACCTTGCTCCGATGGTGGATTGCCCGATGCTCGCATCGGGCTTTTTTTTGTCCGTCAGCGCAGCACAGCACCGAGACGCCAGCGTGACAAGCGACGAACCTTGCGCCGACGCGCCGTTGATCCGAGTCACTGAAGGCGCGAGCGACACAGACGACTAAGGTGAGCGATTTCGGGAGGTCGGAGAGGTGAGTACGGACGCCGATAAAAACTCACGTTTCGACTAAATTATCCAATTTTCAGCTCACCGTTGCTTGCGGCGCCGCTTGATAGAATACTTTAAGTAAACCCCTGAAAGCCTTTATGGTAAAGGATTTACAGCTTTTTCGACGATGTCCTGAGTCGCGAAGAAGACGCGGCACGATGTGTGAAGACATCGTTCGGGCGTGCCCCTTGAAACCCGCGTGCGAGAAGGCACACGCTTGAGGTGAGGCAATACGGGAGGTGCATTGGGCGCGGGTAAGCACCAAAATCAAGCCCAGTTCAACGCCGATTTCCTCCACGCCACACTCAATATTTATACCTAAAAATCAAATACTTACCATTCATTATTAATGTTTTATCTAATCGATGAGACTCCGTTCTCTCGCCATAGGGTCCCGTATGTATCCGCAAAACAAGAAGCAAAGGTGAGGGAATGCGGGAGCTGATTCAACCAAAGAAAGCGCGCTAAAGGAGCCATGCGCCCTATCTCACCGCGCCAGGACACGCATGAGCCTCAAAGTCGCCCTCGGCTGCCCGTGGTTGGAACGCGTTAATCGTCGATGGCGTCGTAGAGATGGTTTTCGAACACCGCAGCCATCGGAAACGGTTCGATGCCGCGTCGCTGGATCATGACAATGCCGATCATGTCCTCGACCGGATCTGCAAACCAGCTTGTTCCGAGCGCTCCGGGCCAGCCAAATGATCCAGCCGACCGGTAGCCAAGAATGCGCTGCTGGGCAGGATCGTCGACGATAGCCAGGCCAAGCCCGAATCCTTGTCCCGCCCATAAGACGTGGTTGAACGCAGGAATGCGCCGCTGGTCGCGCGCGAGGAAATTCAAGCGCATCAGGTCGACGGACTTATGCGACAGCAAACGCGGCCCGTTAGCCCGTTCGCGCGCGTTGCCTTGCAGGCGACCTCGGCCGAGCAGCACGCGCGCGAAAAGCAGATAGTCGTCGATGGTGGAAACAAGACCGCCGCCGCCACTTTGAAAACGCTCTTGTTTCAAGAACCGGCTGGATGCGGGATGATCTTCGGCAACCCGTTTGCGCGTGGCCGGATCGATGACGTAGGAAACCGACAAGCGTCCCACCTTCTCCGGCGCCACCACAAAACCCGTGTCCACCATGCCGAGCGGCTCGAAGATTCGGGTCTCGAAGAATTCCCCCAGCGATTCGCCGCTAATGCGCTGGATAAGCGCGCCAAGCACGTCAGTCGCAATGCCGTAATGCCAGCGCGTTCCAGGCTGGAACATAAGCGGCAATTCAGACACGCGTTGTAGCCACGCACCGGGATCGACCATCGCGTCAAAGCCGTCGAACACGCGCGCGTAGGCGTCGGCCAAAGGACCGACGGCGGTGAAATGGTAGGCAAAACCCGCGCGATGCGTCAGCAAGTCGAGCAGCGTGATCGGCGCGCGAAGGGGCTCAGTGCAGTCCAGCGAGCCCGCGGGATCGGACAAAACCTTGGCGTGCGCCAGTTCAGGCAACCACTGGGAGATGGGGTCGTCGAGCGCGATCCGGCCGTCTTCCACCAGCATCATCGCAGCGACGCTCGTGACTGGCTTGGTCATGGAAGCGATACGGAACAACGTGTCGCGCGTCATGCGGATTCGCGCTGCGTCGTCGCTGTATCCCAGGGCGTCGACGCGGGCGATTTCTCCGTGTCGCCATGCGAGCGTTACGCAACCGGCGACATCGCCACTGTCGACAAACCCCTGCATGGCGGCTCGCCCGCGCTCAAGGCGTTCTGCGCTGAATCCGGCTTCGGCCATCGATTATTTTCCTAGGGTGATCCGCATCGCCGCATGCACGCGACTAGAACGCGCCGCTTAAGGACGTCATTTAAGCACACCGGAAATAGGGATACCAAGACAGATCGACAAGCGTATTGGGCGTATTAACCCTGCACAATTCATCCGCAGGCGAGAACGATTGAATCGTTTGTCCTACGGCTTTTCCGATGGGGAAAATCGATTCACGGAATAAACCGATTACCCCCCAAACGATTATCTGAACCGCCGCGTCACTTGGCTTTGCACGCAATCAAGAGATTGTTTTGGCCGTTATCACTGGTTTGGTCCAGCACGTCATAGCCTCCCGCGCATATCGCGCGGGCGTTTTCCTCGCAATTGCGCCAGCCGCCAGCGCTAGGGCACTGGATCATCGAAGTCGGGCGCCCGTCGGGGGAAAAAAGCGGTGGCGCGCTGCTGCATGCAGAGAGCACCGAGATTGTCGCCAAGATTGGCAAAAGCGCGAATAACCGCGACGCGAGTACGCTGGCCAGCTTCATCCCGAACCCCTTTTCAAGCTGTTTTTTATTGATCGCGTGAGTATGCCACGCGAAGCTTTCGAGTAAGCTGCAAACCGCTCACGCCGCTGTCCGGACGTTACTTTCAGCTACTTTTGCAAGCCCCATATATCGCTGTCGATCATCTCGACGCGTGCATCGATTTTCGCTTTTACATCGGCGAGCGCCTGATTGTAGAAGTGCGCGCCAATCGTCTTCGATAACGCGTCCAGCCACTCCTTCGCCTCGAAGAGACCGAGGCGCGCGTCGAAGCGCTCTTCTGCCAGGCGCTGCAACTGGGCGATAGCAAGCGCTTCATGTTCGCGAGATAGCAGTGTCATAGGTTTTCCTGCGTCGTTGACTTCGTTCTAGACTTCGATCCCGAGTGCCGCGATCTTCTTGTACATTGTCGCCCGGCCAATCCCGATGTGCTGCGCCGCTTCCGCCACTCGACCGCCCGTGGCACGCAGGGCATCGGAGAGAAACTGCTTTTCGAACTCAATCATGGCCTGCGCATAAGGGACATGAGGCACATGGGGGACGGCGGACTGCGCGGCCGTTTCCACGACAGCCGGCGCCGGGAAGCTCGCCGTGCCCATGAACGAGCGCAGCGTGCGGGCGTCGATCTGCTCGCTATCGGAGAGCATCACGGCGCGCTCGAGCGTGTTGCGCAGTTCTCTCACATTGCCCGGCCACGGGTACGCGGCGAGCAGGCGCCGCGCGTCGTCGTGGAGCACGAACTGGCCGGAATGGCGGGGACTGGCATCGGCGGAAAGCTCTTCGAGCATGGCGTACACGAGCGCCTCGATATCGCCCGTTCGCTCGCGCAGCGGCGGGGCATGAATCGAGAGCACGTTCAGCCGATAAAACAGGTCAGCGCGAAACCGCCCATTTGCGACCAGCGCAGGCAGATCCGCCGATGTCGCCGCGATGATCCGCACGTCCGTGCGCACGATGCGGTTCGATCCAAGCGGTTCGAACTCCTTTTCCTGCAGGACCCGCAGCAATTTCCCCTGCAATGCGAGCGGCATGTCGCCGATCTCGTCGAGGAACAGCGTGCCGCCGTCGGCCAACTCGAACTTGCCCACGCGCCCCTTCCGGTCCGCGCCCGTGTACGCGCCCGCCGACGCGCCGAAGAACTCGACTTCGAGCAAGGTATCGGGAATGGCCGCGACGTTCACCGACACCAACGGCCGGGCCGCCCGCGCCGATGCCCCGTGAATCGCATGCGCCAGCAATTCCTTGCCGGTACCGGTTTCGCCCGACAGCAACACGGGCGAATCGACTTGCGCCGCGCGCCGCGCCCGGCGCTTTACGTCGAGACTGACCGCACTCGTGCCGACAAAACTCGCGAACGTATATTTGGCGCGCCGCGCCTGGGCGAGCGATTGCCGCGTCGCAATGAGTTCCTGCTGCACGCGCGAATAATGAGAAAAAAGCGGCGTGAGCGCTTTCATTTCATCGAACAGCGCGAAACCGATCGCGCCGACCGTTTCGCCGTGATCGTCTTTCAGCGGCAAACGCGTGACGACCAGGGGTTCGCGATCGTTTTCAAGGATATCGAGCAGGATCGGCTTGCCGGTGATCACCACTTCGCGCATCAGGCTGTTCGGGATCACCGATTCGCAATCGCGGCCAATCACTTCTTGCGGATCCGAGAACCCGAATCGCGCGGCGTAACGCTTGTTGATCCAGACGACGCGCGCGTTTTTATCGACGATGAACGTGCCTTCGCTCAGGTTTTCGAAGGTCTTGAAGAGCGAATCCATCGCGCGACGCAGAACGTCGCCATAATCGACAGGAACGTGAGTCCAGTCAGTGTGCATCAAGCTATCTCGCAAGTTTTAATCGGACATTCTCGAAGTCGAGACAGGGTATCTTGAAATGTGGAATCGGAACAAGTCGTTGTTTCACCGACCGTTCGGCTGGAATATTCGCTGGTGCTGTCTCCAGATGTAGACATTGACAGTTCT
>NZ_JBAUSA010000610.1:0-2456 GCF_049581465.1 Caballeronia sp.
AGCCGGAGCAAGCAGATTCCCGCCAGCCGATCCGCGGTTTCGTCGCGACGGAGTTCGAATTCCACGCACCCGCCGCATCGGCGGTCGACTTGCCCGGCCTCGATCTCCTCGAACCGGCGTCCGACGAAGTCGAACCGGTTTCGGAGCAGCACCTCGCCGATACGGGCCAGCTGATCGAGCAACGCCTGCAGGAATTCAAGGTGCCGGTCACGGTGGTCGGCGCATCGGCAGGACCGGTCATCACGCGCTTCGAAGTCGAACCGGCGCTCGGCGTGCGCGGCAGCCAGATCGTCGGCCTGATGAAGGACCTGTCCCGCGGACTCGGGCTGACATCCATACGCGTGGTCGAAACGATTCCCGGCAAGACCTGCATGGGACTCGAATTGCCGAACGCCAAACGGCAAATGATCCGGCTTTCCGAGATTCTCGAAGCCGACGTTTATCGCGACTCGAAGTCGTTCCTCACGATCGCAATGGGCAAGGACATCGTGGGCAATCCGGTCGTGACCGATCTCGCGCGCGCGCCGCACATGCTGGTCGCGGGCACGACGGGTTCGGGCAAGTCGGTGGCGATCAACGCGATGATCCTGTCGCTGCTCTACAAGGCAAAGCCGGAAGACGTGCGCCTGATCATGATCGACCCGAAGATGCTGGAGCTTTCCGTCTATGAAGGTATCCCGCATCTGCTCGCGCCTGTCGTCACCGACATGAAGCTCGCCGCGAACGCGCTGAACTGGTGTGTCGGGGAAATGGAGAAGCGCTACAAGCTGATGTCGGCGGTCGGGGTGCGCAATCTGCAAGGCTTCAACCAGAAGGTTCGCAACGCGGAAGTCGCCGGCAAGAAGATGACGAACCCGTTTTCGCTGACGCCCGACGCGCCCGAACCGCTGTCCAAACTGCCCATGATCGTGGTCGTCATCGACGAACTCGCCGACCTGATGATGGTCGCAGGAAAGCAGATCGAGCAATTGATCGCGCGGCTTGCGCAGAAGGCGCGCGCCGCTGGCATTCACCTGATTCTCGCGACCCAGCGTCCATCGGTGGACGTGATCACGGGCTTGATCAAGGCGAACATTCCGACGCGCGTGGCGTTCCAGGTGTCGTCGAAGATCGATTCGCGCACGATTCTCGACCAGATGGGCGCGGAATCGCTGCTGGGCGCGGGCGACATGCTGTTCCTGCCGCCCGGCACGGGTTATCCGCAGCGCGTGCACGGCGCGTTTGTCGCCGACGAAGAAGTGCATAGCGTCGTGGAGTATCTGAAGCAGTTTGGCGAGCCGGAGTACGAGGAAGGGATCTTGTCCGGTCCCACGCCCGAAGGGGGCGCGCCGGACCTGTTCGGCGACACGCAGGATGCTGAAGCGGATTTGCTCTACGACGAAGCCGTGTCCTTCGTGTTACGCACGCGGCGCGCTTCTATTTCGTCGGTGCAGCGGCAGTTGCGGATCGGTTATAACCGGGCCGCTCGCCTGGTCGAACAGATGGAAGCCGCCGGGCTCGTTTCGCCGATGGGCACGAACGGCAATCGCGAAGTGCTCGCGCCTGCGCAGCCCGAGTGATTACCAGAGCCTGAAACGGCGCAGGAAGTAAAGCATAAAGGCCGCACACGCGGCCATCACGCCCATCACGATAACGAATGAATAGTTATCCTTCGTGCCGGGCAAGCCCGCTACGTTCATGCCGAAAATGCCGGAGACGAGCGTCGCCGGCATCAACAAGGAGGACATCACGGCGAGCCACAGTAGCTTGCGGTTGATGTCCTCCGACAGCGCCGCCGCGATCTCGTCCTGCAGCAGCTTGGAGCGTTCATACAGGTTCTCGAGGCCGGTGCCCAGGCCGTTCAGCACCTGAATGGCCTGGATCAATGTCTCCATTGATCGCGGTTCTGCCCAGTCGAGCCGCCGCATCACGAGTTGCGTCAGCGCGTTGCGTTCCGGGTCGATGAAACGCTTGACCTCCACCAGCTTGCGGCGCACGTCGCCGAGCGCCGCGCGGCAGGCCGAATGCCGGCCATCGAGCACGTCTTCTTCCACGTCGTCCAGCCGGTCGGCAATCTCATCGATACGGTCCGCGAACGTCTCGTTCAGCGCGCGAATCAGGCCCGCGAAGAGATCGATGGTGTCACGGAACTCCGCGCCTTCCAGCAGCGCGTGGCGCAGGCGATCGGTGGACTCGAGCGGCTGTGCGCGCACCGTGACCATGCGGTTCTGATCGACGTAAAAGCGCAGTGCACCCGTTGCACGGCGCGCGGCCTGCGCGTTCGGATCGGCTTCGGGGGTCTCCGTGACGCGCTCCACGTCCGCGACCACGCCGTACAGGAACGTCGAGCCCACGTGCAGGCGCGGCCGTTTGTCCTCGCCGTTCAGGAACGCGCGCGCAACGTCCGGCACGGCGGTCACCCCCGAGAGCCAGCTTTCGACGGCGTCGTCGTTCGCGCTCAGGTGCAACCATGTCGG
>NZ_JBAUSA010000611.1:0-2460 GCF_049581465.1 Caballeronia sp.
ACCTAAGTGTGGTCGGTGCTCACTTCAGGTTTTTGGCACGGACGTAGCGCAGCCCCCGCAACCCCACCCCGCAGCTGAACACCCACCCCTCAACCGACGCGCTCACACACGCTTCGCCACCAGCGCCCAAGTGCCCAAGTGCCACATTTCCGACCCCCGCCGACCTACTGACCTACACGGATTGTCGGTTCACCCGTCTTCAATGCCCATGATTCCGTTGGTCGCACAATTGAGAGTTGGCCTGACGATACTCCCAACATGTGACCCCCCCCCGGTCCCGTGACCACCAGCGTCCGATTCCCGATTCAGTAATATAATCAACGGCCAAGCACGCGGGCGCTCGTCGCTCGCGCCTGGCAAACCAACCGCTCACATCGAGTTATTCGACGCTGGATGGGCCGTGGGCGAGGTAACGTGAGGCAAATCGCAGTTTTTTTAGCCGGCATGTTGATCGTGCTGACAGCGTTCCCGGTGAACGCACGCATAGGGGGCGTCTTACTCTTGGCAGTATGGTCTGCATATCGGCTTTTTTCGAAACAGGCACCGTCGGGCGACTTCGTCCACGCAGGCGGAACCGCTGCATCCACTTCGCATAAGGCTCACGAGGAGCCGACTAATTCCATGAACAGTTCGTCCGGCTCTCACGACGAAGATGAGCCGCTGGTCTCCGTTGCTGTCACAGACACTGCTGGCTTCGCCGGTCACCCCATCAAGGGGCCGGGAAGCGGCACTATGTCCGTCGCGCGCTGGATCCAACCCGGCGAAACGGTAGAGATTGGCGACATCTCGATCCCTGGAGGTTTTTTCTACCTCGGCGAGGTCCTTCGGTCGCATCCAAAATCAGTCGATGCGTGCGTAGTCGACGCCCGCGCACATGTTTCCCGCGGGTCTGCACGCGCTACCCAGGGACTGGGGTCGATCGAGCTGAGTTATGGGTCGCTGACCAGCGAGCAACGACGGACGTACCTGGAATGGCTTGGCTCCGAGCGCAAGAAGTCGGATATCAACACCGGATATCTGTTCTTCCACTTATATGCGTTCGAGCGGCGGGTACTGATAGACGGCGCAGCGGGAAAGGTAACCGACGCTGAATACCGCGATATGAGCCAGGAATTGCGTCGCCTTGAGAACATCGACGTGAACTATTCGTGGCAAAAGCACGTGCGAAACCTTCTTCAAACCATCGATTTGATGATGGGGCGAGCCACAAAGATGTATGAACAAACCGCACCAAACGGATTGCCGAGCGGTTATCAAGTCCCAATGAATGTGCGCGTTGCGTTTGGACAGGCCGCCGTGGATAAGCGTCCGGTGCCCGCTAGCTGGGCGCTCGCATGGGTAAAGCTGGACCCGATGATGATTCGCCGCGCAGCAGTGACGCGCTGTCCCGAAGAGTTCGACCGGGTCTTCATGCGTAAATACGGCGAGCGCTTCAAGAACGGCATGTTGCTGCCGGTCAATCGCACGCTACTTGACGCGAGGCCGCAGCCGGCATTCAGCGCACTGACGAATATGCCGGTACCGGGCTTTCTGATCGGGTTGCCGGATATCGCTGCGATCACCGGGCCGCGCAACAAGCTGCAATGGCTCTTGAACGAATCCGCCGCTGCGCTGGACTCGTACAGCCGTTATCTAGGCAGGAAACCAGAAGCGAAAGGGACGCTCGACGCAGCGCTCAGGCTGCCAACAGAGCTATGGCCCGAATCGACGCGTCAGGAGATCAAGTCGCTGGCGGCCGAAGTCGAACAGGGAACACGAGTCACGACCTTCGGCCAGATCCTGCTGCGTTTCAAGTCCACGGGAACCCTGACGCGCGACAACGCGGCGGCCTTCTGTGTGGCGCTTGGGCAGGCTGGCATTGCCGTTGAGCCCGATGTACGGCTCGGTGCGCGGACCCCCAAGCTTGAGGATGTAGTGGCACTGTTCCCAGCGACCCCGAGCGCAGCCGTGTCGACCGTGGACGATGCATACAACGTGTCGACGGTCATGATCGATCTCGCCGCGTCTATCGCGACGGCTGACGGCGCTGCGTCGGAAGCGACGATTTCGCTGATCGACCGGCAGATTGACGCGTGGTCTCACTTGTCGACCCAGCAGTGGGCGCGTCTCAAAGCGAGGAATCGGGTCCAGCTCGCGCATCCGGGATCCGCCGTGGGATTGAAGAAAAAGCTTGCGGCACTTTCCTCCAATGACCAGCAGGCGATCGCGGCGTTCCTGGTGCAAACCGCGAACGCAGACGGCGGGGTCTCCCGTGAAAAGGTGAAATTGCTTGAGAAGGTTTATCGCATGCTGGATATCGACGCCCAGCGGCTTTATACCGACCTGCATCAGGGCGCTGGCGGTCAATCCACGCAGCCTGCGGTTCAGCCGCGCATGATCAAGCATGAAAGTTCCGCCGTTGGAGGCTTCGTGCTCGACGCTTCCCGAATCCAGGCGCTAAAGCGGGAAACGGCTCGTGTA
>NZ_JBAUSA010000612.1:0-3683 GCF_049581465.1 Caballeronia sp.
CCGTAGTAACCGATCACGATGGGCGTCGAATACACCGGTGTTGGCGGAAGCAGCGGCGGGGGCGGTGGCGCGTAATAGACGGGCGGCGGTACGTAAGCCGGCAACACCGGATAGGCGGGTGCGCCAATCCCCACGCCGACAAAAACACGCGCTTGTGCACAACTTACCAAACCGACGCCGAGCGCGGCGGCGACTAACACGTGGCGAATGGCTTTCATGGTCTGTTCTCCTTGTCTTTTTATGCCCGTCGGTTGACGGCATCGCATGACTGCATGTTGCCGAGACAGACTGAGCAAAGAATTACGAAGATTCGCGAGACACGACCACCCCGACGAACGTTTTTCAGCAGCACGCGTTGCTCATTTTCCGCTCACTCTTCACGCCTACGATGCAGTCCATCGACGAGCGACGTTTTGATTCACGGCTAATTCAAATTGCCTGTCGCAATCGGTCGCAATCGTCGCAACGCGGTGGACCGGCGGTCCGCCATGAATCGAATCACCGACTGGAGTGCATCATGTTTGCGAAATTAACCAAAACGCTGAGCGAATTTTTCATCACCACCGAAGACCAGGAACGCGAGTCCTACCTGGCGTCGTCAGTCGACTTCGCCGATCTCGAACACCGCATCCACGCCATCGAGATGAACCACCAACCGATCACCTTGTATTCATATTCAAGTGGCGCGCCGCGTGACTGGCACGTTTGATTTCGACTGTCCTGTCTCACGGTCCCACTAATGGAAGGTACCCAGAATGTTCACGAAAATTCTCGTTGCGGTTAGTGCAAGCTCACCCGACAGCGTGTTGGCTTCAGCCATCGACGTCGCCCGAAAGTACGATGCGCGCATTTTTGCGCTGCACGTGGTCGACCCAACGCCCTGCGTCGTTGGCTCGGTCGATTACGACTTCGGCGCGGTCGTCGAGGCCATGGAAGCACATGGACGCGAAATCGTCACGCACGTCAAGAATGTAATGGACGACCACGCACGTCCTGCCGAAACCCGCATGGTTACGTTGCCGATAACGGGCTCGACGATCGGCCGCGTGATCGCCTCTTTCGCCGAAGAGTCGGGTTGCGACCTGATTCTTCTCGGCCAAAGAGAATCAGGCTGGTGGCGTTGGTTGAGCGAAGACGTAGCCGCGGACGTACGGCGCGGTACAGGCACGCCGATCCAGATCGTCTCCGGCAAAGTCGCGGGCGGCTCGTCACGTCGAGCCGGCAGTGTCTGGACTGACGCACCGGTGGCCGGCGCCTGATAAACGGAGGGTTCTTCACCGACGCAACCACATTCTCGATTTGATACACAAAAATAATTTCGTGTTCCTAACTTATTTTTCACATACATTCTTAAACCGCCGTGGTGACTCGTCCGGAGTTTTCACACTCAATCTCGCCCGGCCATTCCCGCTAAACAGCAAGGAGTAGAAAATGCGTCACTATCAATGCAACAGTCCCGAGGCAGCGGGCCGCATCCTGGCGGCATGCCTGCTTTCCGACGGCCACCTCAGCGTCACCGAACTTGAAGCGCTCGATCGTTGCGGCATGCAAACGCGGTTGTTGCTGGATCGATGCCGCCTGCTCGCCATCGTGCAAACGTTGTGCGAGGATCTGACGCGCTTCGGCTATATGAGCTGGAGCGACGCGTGCCAGCTCGATCCCGCGACGCTCGCCTCGCTGGCGGCCGATGTGGAGGATCGGCAACTCCGTCGCCACATTATCGAATTGTGCAACGAAGCGGTCACGGCCGACCAGAGCTCCTGCGAACGAGAGGCGCGCTTCCTGCGGTCGCTGCGCGACGCGTGGCAGTTTCCTACGCAATGAGGGCGGCTGATCGATTTATTCACGCCCGGCCTTCGGCGCCGCATACGAATCGGGTAACCCCCTATTTGCGCAGGCTTGTCTATACAAGTAAATTTCTATCCGACTAATTTCGATCAAAGTTCGAAACGACCGGGTACCAAAAGCGCCCGGCCGCCCAAGCGAGCAAACCGCTGCCCGCCTTAGATTCGCCAGAAAAATAAAAAGGGGCGGCCCGTGCCGCCACGCCCGTAACCACACTGTCCGTTTGCCTGACGCAAAGTCGAGCAAGCGAGATCTGAAGCGTTCTGGAGACTGTTCCGTGGCAATTCCCACCGAAAACCCCGCTAGCGGCGCGTTGATCGAATCCCGGTCTATCGACTACATCCCCGATACGGAACGTCATGGCAGCCTGTTTAGCCAGTTCACGCTCTGGCTATCGGCCAACCTGCAGATCACGGCCATCGTGACCGGCGCGCTCGCCGTGGTCCTTGGCGGAGACGTGTTCTGGTCGCTCATCGCCTTGCTGATCGGGCAACTCGTTGGCGGTACCGTCATGGCGCTGCATGCCGCACAGGGGCCTCAACTCGGCCTCCCGCAAATGATCTCGAGCCGTGTGCAGTTTGGCGTGTACGGCGCGGTGATTCCCATCGTCCTCGTGTGCCTGATGTATGTCGGCTTTTCGGCAAGCGGTTCGGTGCTTGCCGGCCAGGCGGTCGCCCAGTTGTTCAGCGTTGACGATTCGGTGGGCATTGTGATTTTCGCCGTCGTGATCGTGCTCCTGACGTTCATTGGCTATCGCTCGATTCACTTTGTCGGACGCATTGCGAGCGTGGTGGGTGTGGCTGCCTTTGTCTTCATGTTTGTGCAACTCTTCGCGCATCACGACATGGGTGCGCTGCTCGCGAACCGGCACTTTACGCTCCCAAGCTTCTTGCTCTCGATGTCGCTATCGGCTTCGTGGCAGATCGCGTTCGGACCGTACGTTGCGGATTACTCGCGCTATCTGCCGCGCTCGACGTCGTCGGTACGGACGTTTCTCGCCGTGGGGCTTGGCTCAGTGATCGGCGCCCAGGCTGCCATGACCTTCGGTGTGTTCGCCGCGGCGCTGGCAGGGAGCCAGTTTTCGCATCACGAGGTGTCGTACATCGTCGGGCTCGGGGCGAGTGGCGCAGTCGCCGCGCTGCTTTACTTCAGCATCGCGTTCGGAAAGGTGACGGTGACGACGCTCAACGCCTACGGTAGCTTCATGTCGATGGCGACGATTGTCAGCGGCTTTCGCGGTCAACGCACGATATCGACCCGTCACCGCCTGTTCTACATCCTCGGCATGGTGGGCGTATCGACCTTGGTCGCGCTTGCAGGCCGCCACTCGTTCCTGAAAGAGTTCTCCGCATTTATCCTGTTCCTGCTCGCGTTCTTCACTCCGTGGAGTGCGATCAACCTGGTGGACTACTACTGCTTTACGAAATCGCGCTATGACGTCCCTGCCCTGTCGAATCCGGACGGTCGCTACGGCCGCTGGAATGGCATGGCGATAGCAATCTATGTGGCGGGCGTACTGGTCCAAATGCCGTTCATATCGACCAGTTTCTACACGGGAGCGCTCGTCGACTCGCTTGGTGGAACGGACATCTCGTGGATTCTCGGTCTTATCGCGCCCGCAGTGCTCTATTACGTATGTGCTCGCGCTTCATCGCGCAACATTCCTGAGCGTCTCATTCTTCCCGTCGAGCAAGTCAACGCGCGCAGCTGAGTCGATAAAGCCGTCACTACGACCTGCGGGGCCCAACGCGGCCGTGTGACGGGACGACCGAACGACATCTTTGCAATACGATGCTTCATTTCAATATTTATTGAAACATTGAATCGATAGATGTATC
>NZ_JBAUSA010000613.1:0-6558 GCF_049581465.1 Caballeronia sp.
TTCGTGCCAAAAACCTGAAGTGATCGACGACGACACTGAGGTATTCGCGGTTTGAACGCGTTTCTTTGCTTCGTTTCTTTGCGCGTTTGCAAAGAAATGAAGTCCCGCCCCGGATAGGGGCTAACAGCAATAAGCAAGAAAATCAGACTTAAGCAGAACGACCACGTAAGCAGAAGGACTCAACGCTCTCCCCACACTCTCCGCGAGCAGCACCCCCAAAAGCCGCCAGCCGGCCCCCTCCCTAAGCCATTGAAAACGCAGTAGAAGTTAGGCGGAAAAACCTTTAAAAGCGTTGCACGCAAAACCTTCCCGCGATATACTCGCTGGCTTCTCTCTTGCCGCACCGGTCCGACGCCCGGGTGGCTTTAATCCTCAAGGAGTGACAATGCGTCATTACGAAATCGTATTTATCGTGCATCCGGATCAGAGCGAGCAAGTGCCCGCCATGATCGAACGGTACAAAACCACGATCACGTCGCACGGTGGTTCAATCCACCGCATCGAAGACTGGGGCCGTCGTCAACTGGCCTACATGATCGAGAAACTCGCGAAGGCTCACTACGTGTGCATGAACATTGAATGCAGCCAGGAAACGCTCGAAGAACTGGAACACGCGTTCAAGTTCAACGACGCCGTGCTGCGTCACCTCATCGTCAAGCTGAAGAAGGCCGAAACCGGCCCGTCGCCGATGATGAAGGAAGTGCATCGCGAAGAAGCCAAGAAGGCGGCCAGCCAGCCGTCGACTGAAGCGCAGGCTTAATAGACAGCCTCTACAGGCGTCAAGCCACCAGGATTTAAGTGAATCGGCTGCAATTGACAGCAAGCGTCGTGGAACGCGAACCGGTGCGGTACACCCCCGCCGGCGTCCCGATTGCAAGCTGCACGTTGCATCACCGCACGGAAGTGGTCGAAGCCGGAATTGCCCGGCAAGTTGAAATGACACTTCCCGCAGTAGCGGCCGGAGCTGCGAGCGGAAAGCTGGAAGGTACGGCGATGGGCGTGGAAACGCTCTTCACAGGCTTTCTGGCCAAGAAAAACCGCAACGCGCGAACCCTGGTGTTTCACATCACAGAATTGCAGGAATTAGGAAAGGACTAAACATGCCCCGCCCGACTGGTAAGAAATTCGACAAGCGTCGTCAGCAACAAAACCCGCTGTTCAAGCGCAAGAAATTTTGCCGTTTCACCGCTGCCAACGTCGAGACCATCGACTATAAGGACACGGAAACGCTGAAGGACTTCGTCGGCGAAAACGGCAAGATCACGCCGGCTCGCTTGACGGGCACGAAGGCTCACTACCAACGTCAGCTCGATACGGCTATCAAGCGCGCGCGTTTTCTCGCGCTGCTGCCGTACACCGACCTGCACAAGGCCTAATCAGACGACGCAATAAGGAAAAAGCCAAATGCAAATCATTCTTTTGGAAAAAGTCGTCAACCTGGGCAACCTGGGCGACATCGTTCGAGTCAAGGACGGTTACGCACGTAACTTCCTGATCCCGGGCAAGAAAGCTCGCCGTGCAACGAAGGACGCAATCGCGGAATTCGAAGTGCGCCGTGCGGACCTGGAAAAGGTTGCTGCTGAAAAGCTCGCAGCCGCTACGGCTCAAGGCGAAAAGCTGAACGGCGCGACCGTGCAGATCTCGCAAAAGGCTGGCGTCGACGGCCGCTTGTTTGGTTCGGTAACGAACGCGGACATCGCCGATGCGCTGAAGAAGCAAGGCCTGGCCGAAGTCGAAAAGTCGCAAGTGCGTCTGGCCGACGGCCCGCTCAAGCTGGTCGGAGATCACTCCGTCCAGATCGCATTGCACACGGACGTGCTGGTTGACGTGACCGTGTCGGTGTTGGGCGAACACGCTTAAGTGCTTATTGCGGTGGGCGCGAAGCCCGCCGCGTTTGCTTGAAGCGCTGCAGTAAAGGGAAGGGCAGAAACCGCATGCGGCTTCTGCCTTTTTTGTTTTTTTCCGGGCTCCCGGCCACCGCCATTTCCGCGATAATTCCTCCCCATGAACGCACCGTCTAAAGATCCGCAACTCGATGCGCTGAAAGTCCCGCCGCATTCGATCGAAGCCGAGCAGTCCGTCATTGGCGGCCTGCTGCTGGATAACGCCGCGTGGGACCGGATCGCGGATGTGATGTCGCACGGCGATTTCTATCGCTATGACCATCGGATCATCTACGAGGCGATCGGCAAGCTCATCGCGACCACGCGTCCTGCCGACGTCATCACCGTCTACGAGTCGCTGACCAACAGCGGCAAGGCTGAAGAAGTCGGCGGGCTGGCCTATCTCAACGCGCTCGCGCAGAACACACCGAGCGCGGCGAATATCCGGCGATACGCGGAAATCGTGCGGGATCGCGCCGTGTTGCGCCGTCTGGTCTCCGTCGCCGATGAAATTTCCGCCGATGCGTTCAATCCGCAAGGCAAGGAAGTGCGCCAGTTGCTCGACGAGGCCGAGGCTAAAGTGTTCTCGATCGCGGAGAGCGGTGCGCGCGGGACGCAGGGATTTCTCGAGATCGGGCCGCTGCTGACGCAAGTGGTGGAGCGCATTGACACGCTTTATCACACGGCGAATCCCAGCGATGTAACCGGCACGCCGACTGGTTTTGTCGATCTCGACAAGATGACGTCGGGCATGCACGGCGGCGAACTGATTATCGTGGCGGGGCGGCCTTCCATGGGCAAGACCGCGTTTTCAATGAACATCGGCGAATATGTGGCGGTGGAATATGGTCTTCCCGTCGCCGTGTTTTCCATGGAAATGCCAGGCACGCAACTGACCATGCGGATGCTCGGTTCGGTCGGCCGTCTTGACCAGCACAGAATGCGTACGGGCCGTCTCACCGACGAAGACTGGCCAAAGCTCACGCACGCGGTGCAAAAAATGAGCGAGGCGCAGATTTTTATCGATGAAACGGGTGCGTTGAATCCGATGGAATTGCGTTCCCGCTCGCGTCGCCTTGCCCGGCAGTGCGGCAAGCTCGGCTTGATCATCGTCGACTATTTGCAGCTCATGTCCGGTTCCGGCTCGGGCGGCGAAAACCGTGCAACGGAAATCTCTGAAATCTCGCGCTCACTGAAGAGTCTTGCCAAGGAACTCGATTGCCCCGTGATCGCGTTGTCGCAGCTCAATCGTGGCCTGGAGCAGCGGCCGAACAAGCGCCCGATCATGTCCGACCTGCGCGAATCCGGCGCTATCGAACAGGACGCGGACGTGATTCTTTTCATTTATCGCGACGAAGTCTATAACCCGGACAGTCCGGACAAAGGGACGGCCGAAATCATTATCGGCAAGCAGCGTAATGGTCCGATCGGGCCAATTCGACTGACGTTCCAGGGCCAATACACCAAGTTTGAGAACTTTGCCGGCGCGCAAAATTTCTACGGCGATTGAGGCCGTTTATGCACGCCGAGGTCGCTCGGATGGCCCACAGAGGGTGACCAAGCCCGGCACCGAAGCGGCGGCGCTGCTGCTCGCCGCGCAATGGCTGCTGCTGCGTGCGGCTGCCAAGCCGTTGCTCAAGGAATTGTTGCTCTCGGACGTCGCGCGTACGGAGTTCCTGGTTCCTGCACCCGGTGCCGCACGGCGCCGAGGCGTTGTACCGATTCGCTGAGCGGGGCCGCGGGCGAGATCCGAGCCCGAACCGACGCGCGGATTGTTGCGACGACGGCGTAACGAAAACAACTAAAACATACAACCCGCACGTCGCCGGCAAAACCGGCTTCTGGTACAACCCCCATGCCAAACGCGGTGACCATCCCGGCACCGCAGCGTTAGCAATTTGTAAGCATGACGTGCCAAAAGTCGGCTCTATCCGCCTTTATGTAGCGCCCATCAGACTTGATTGTTGACTCATTAGATAAAATTAATTTCAAAAAGTGAGACGCACGGTCAAACGCGCTATTTCGTCACACCTAAAATCCCCCCGTCAATGCGTCGGGGGGTGCATTGACGTCACGCAGATGCTGCCAGCGACGATCAGCGCCAAGACCGGAATAACTCGTTGTTCCGGCGAAGTTCACCTTGGCGCCTCACCTGGGGAATGTCTGTCGCTTCATCGCTTCCTGAACCCACTGTTTATCGTGCCATTCGCGGATGATCGCTGCGAGTTGGGTGGTCTTTAACGCATTCGAGTTTCGTCATTCCCGGAGAGGTTTATGTCCAATAGCTTACAGCAGTGGGTGGGGCGCAATCGTCCGCCGCGCGTTCAGATTACATACGACGTCGAGCTCGGCGACGCGGTCGAAAAGCGCGAGTTGCCCATGGTGGTAGGGCTGCTCGCCGATCTATCCGGTCAGCCGGCAACGCCGTTGCCCAAGCTCAAGGAGCGCCGTCTGGTCGAAATCGACCGCGACAATTTCGACGAGATCATGAGCAAGATCCGTCCGCGTCTCGATCTGTCCGTGCCCGATACGATGAAAGGCGAAGGCACGCTGAAAGTCGAACTGAATTTCGAAAAATTCGCCGACTTTCATCCGGAGAGCCTGGTGAGCCAGGTGCCGCGCTTAGCCAAGCTGCTCGAAGCCCGTCAACAGTTGCGAGACCTGCTGGCGAAGCTCGACGGCAACGATGAACTGGATTCGATGCTCGAAAGCATCGTGCAGAACTCGGAAGAGCTGAAGAAGGTGCAGAGCCAGGCACATGCGGGCGATACGCCGGCCGCGCCCGTAGTTGAAGAAGCGCCGCCGTCAGAGTGACGGACCCATTCTCCGCGTCGCTGACGCAACGAACTCCCCAAGGGGAATCCAGATGAAAACAAATTCTGCCGCCAAAAGCGCGGTAGCGGGGACGACCACGAACGAGAGCGAGCTGAGTCTGCTCGACCGAATCGTTCAGGAAGGCAACATGGCTGTCGAGCCCTCGCAGGGCATCTACGCGAAGAAGCTGATCGGTCAACTCGCCTCGCAAATTCTCGACGAGGGTATGCGCACGAGCCCCGACAAGAGCGTGGTGGCAATGATCAATGAGCGTGTCGCTGAAATCGACGGACTCCTGACTGACCAGCTCAATGCGATCATGCACGATTCCGCATTCCAGGCGCTTGAAGCGTCGTGGAGCGGCATGCATGACATGGTGTACGGCACGGAAACGAGCACGCGCCTGAAGTTGCGTCTGCTCAACGTCACGAAGAAAGAGCTGCTCAAGGATCTCGAATCGGCTGTCGATCACGACATGAGCGTGCTGTTCAAGAAGATCTACGAAGACGAGTACGGCACGTTCGGCGGTCATCCGTATTCGCTGCTGATCGGCGACTACGCATTCGGCCGTCATCCGCAAGACATCGCGCTGCTCGAACGCATCTCGCGCGTCGCGGCGGCCGCGCATGCGCCGTTCGTGGCGGCAGCGGCCCCCAGCCTGTTCGATATCAAGTCGTTCACCGACCTCGGCGTTGCGCGCGATCTGTCGAAGACCTTCGAAAGCGCTGAGCTCGCTGGATGGCGCAGCTTCCGCGAGTCGGAAGATTCGCGCTACGTGACGCTCGTGCTGCCGAACTACGCGGCGCGTTTGCCGTACGGTGCAAAGACCTCGCCTGTGGAAAGTTTCAACTTCGAAGAAGACGTCGACGGAACGGATCACAGCAAATATCTGTGGGCCAACGCTGCTTATCAGCTCGGCTTACGCATCACGGATGCCTACGCGAAATATAGCTGGGCAACCGCGATTCGCGGCGTGGAAGGCGGCGGCAAGGTGGACGGAATCGCTGCGCACGCCTACAAGACCGGCGAGGGCGACGTAGTTCTCAAATGCCCGACCGAAGTCACGATCACCGACCGTCGCGAGAAAGAACTGAGCGACCTCGGCTTTGTCGCGCTCGTGAATTCGAAGGGCTCGAACTTCGCGACATTCTTCGGTGGCCAGACAGCCAACAAGCCGAAGGTCTACAACAAGGATGCGGCCAACGCTAACGCGCAACTGTCGGCACGCCTGCCGTTCGTGCTCGCAGCGTCGCGCTTCGCGCACTACATCAAGGTGATGATGCGCGACAAGGTCGGCAGTTTCCAGACGCGCGCCGACGTGGAAAATTATCTGAACAACTGGATCGCCGATTACGTGCTGATCAATCCGGCAGCCTCGCAGGCGCAGAAGGCGCGTTTTCCGCTGGGCGAAGCACGGGTCGATGTGACTGAGGTTCCCGGCAAGCCAGGCGCGTATCGCGCGACCTGCTTCCTGAAGCCGCACTTCCAGATGGAAGAACTCACGGCATCGATTCGCCTGGTTGCAGACCTGCCCGCCGCAGCAGCTTGATGAAAGACGCGCGGCATAAGCGCCGCGCGTCGCGTTGTCTCTTATAACTATCTAATAATTCAGGCCAATCATGGATACGATCCTGCTTCAATTCAAGGATATCAAGGGCAATTCGCTGATCGACGGTTTCGCCGACGGCATCCAGATCCTGTCGTTTTCGCATAGCGTCGCCATGCCGATGACCTCGGACTCGGCCAACACGGAGCGCACCCTGGGGCGCCCGTCGTTCTCTGAATTCTCGCTGAACAAGAGCACCGACCAGTCGACGCCTGCGTTGTACGCAGCTTGCGCCGCCGGCACCAAGCTCGGCGA
>NZ_JBAUSA010000614.1:0-4412 GCF_049581465.1 Caballeronia sp.
CTTAGGGCGTTTCCAATCCGTGACACAGCGTACCGTGGCGCGCCAAACTGCCGGTCAGCAACGATCGCCACCTACGCTCTCGCCTAAAGACGCCGTGCCGCATCGCTGAGATCGAGCACGCCGGAAATTCCATACATGAATAGCGACAAGCAATGCGTGTGAGCGGTGCGGGACGCTATTCACGACGAGAAAAACCCAGCGCCGATGATCCCCCTAATTAACAGTAGCAGGCGGTTTCAGGCCATGTAGATCGAAATCAACAACAATGACGGCTCGGGGCAGTGCGTTCCGGCTCTTCTGTGTCCGTGGCGACTGTCCGAGCAGGTGGAAGATGCCCCCTTGCACCGCCTGGAGCGGACGCGCGCGCACGACCATAGCGACACGGCCCCGACCGGCGGCCGAGGACTTATCAACCGATCGAAAAAGTGAATGACCGTTGTACCTTGGAAGCTGCCGTTATGTTGTGGCGCGTCCTATGGCTGGAGTGGGTCGCGCAGGGCCACTCCACACATCAAGTCCGGGTGCTTAGCGTACGTAAAAACCCGTTTCTTGAGGGCACCCTATGATGCACCGGGCGTAGCGACTACGTGAAGGCGTCAGCTAACGCATCCGGCTCGACTGCCGGAATTTCATAGGTGCCGAGCGGATCGAGCCGCAAAATTCGCCCTTCATCAATTATCTCGATGTAGTTGTCCGGTGAAGGGGCCATTTTCGGCTACAACAGCGATCCAATGACGCGCCTCGATTTTCCCGACACTCAGAACGCCGATGAAAGTAAATTCGCCGACCGTACCATCGCCCGGCGGCACTGCATCGGACGGCGGCGCGACATGGTCATCTTCGACTTCACCCGCTTCGGTCTACGCGTGCCCGCGGTGCTGGTCTCCCCGTTGATCGCCGCTGGGACCGTCTTTCGCGCCACCGTTGGGCGGATCGACCACACCTCAGTGCTCAAGACGATCAGCGAGCGCTCGCAAACCGATCCGCTTACGCAGCGCGATCAGGCGGCAGCCTCGCTTGGAGACGTCCTTACGCTCGACGAACCCCGCGCCAGCGACGACGATCCCCTCAAGGGCGTTGCCGCTCCGGTCTCAAGCACCCCTTCCAAACGCGTCGACGCCCTCCAGGCTCGACAAACTCCACGCCGCACGCGTCGCTGCCCTGCCGCTGCGCAACGAGCAGGGCTTCTATGAGGAGACCACGCCGGCGCCGGCGCTGGCCTCAAGCGGCGAACTGGGCATTTTCATCCGCGACCGCAGTGCGGCCTGGAGTCAGCATCTCCAGCGCCAGCGCAGACGACGCAGCGGGCTGTTTAGCCCGAAAAATGGGCGTCGCGGCGGCGTGTAGCCTTGATTCCTGCGAACGCGCGGCCTATGTTTACTAATGTGTCAATTTGACACGTCAAGGAGGTCAACATGCCGTCGCCCAGAAAGGCCCCGCCGAGTCACGAGGCCGAAACCGAGATGCCTAGCAAGAAGAAAGAGATCGCCGCGCCAGGCAAGGCCCTTGGAAAGTCCCAAGGTAGCAAGGGTACGCAAGTGACGAAGCGTGCCAAGAGCAAGTCCAAAAGCTGATTGGGCCACCCTCTGAATCTCGCGCGTTTTTGCGTCAGCGGTTGTTCGCCGATACATCGCTTGACGCGCGAGATCCGCGCTTGAACCGGCGCGCACACTCCGTAGCTCCCCTCTCCAAGGCCGCCTATTTCACCGTGCCGACGGTCGGCATGAACTCCTCCACATGCTCGTCAAGATCGACTTCGACCTCGCCGTTGAGGACGCGCAACGCCCGAGCCTTGTCGATGTCCTTCTCCCATGCAGCGATAACCACCGTGGCCACACAGTTGCCGATCATGTTGCCCGCCGCCCGGGCGATACCCATGAACCAGTCGACCGCCAGTACCAATACCAGCCCGAGCACCGGAATATCGGGGATGGCCGACAGCGTCGCCGCCAGGATCACGATCGCCGAACCGGGAACACCGTGCGCGCCCTTGGAAGTGATCATCGCTACGCCGAGGATGATCAGCAGGTGTCCGAGCGTCAGCGGCGTATTGGTCGCCTGCGCGATGAACACCGCGGCCAGCGTGAGATACATCGAAAACGCATCCAGGTTGAACGAGTAGCCCGTGGGAATGACCAGGCCCACCGTCGAGTCCTTGATTCCCAGGCGCTCAAGCTTCCTCATGATCTGGGGCAGCACGCTGTCGGAAGAGGCCGTCCCCAGCACCACCAGCAGTTCGTCCTTCATGTACCTGATCAGCTTGAAGATATTGAACCCGCACAGGCGAAGGATTCCGCCGCTGATGAAAACCACGAAAAGGACCACCGCGAGGTAGAACGTTCCGACCAGATACCCGAGTTGCTTGAGCGAGCCCAGGCCGTACTTGCCCACGGTGAAGGCGATCGCGCCCAGCACGCCCAAGGGGGCGAGCTTGACAATGAAGAACATGATCTTGAACAGCACGTGCGAAATCTGTTCGATGAAGTGCGTGACCGGCTTGAACGGCGCACCGAGAATTGAAAGCGCACAGCCAAACAGGATCGCGATCAGCAGAACCTGCAGCACATCCCCGTTGGCGAACGCCCCGATGAAGGTCTCGGGGATGATCCTCATGAGAAATTCAGCCGTGCCCGTACTCTTCACATGGGCTGCGGTGGTCAGGTACGAACTGAGTGCGGCGGGATCGAGGGTCTTGGGGTCGATGTTCATGCCGACGCCCGGCTTCAGGATATAGCCGAGGACGAGACCCAGTGCGAGCGCAATGGTGGTGACCACCTCGAAGTACAGCACTGCCTTGCCCCCTACCCGGCCGACCTTCTTGAGATCGCCCGCACCCGCAATGCCATGCACCACGACGCAGAACACGATGGGCGCGATCAGCATCTTGACGAGCTTGATGAAACCGTCGCCCAACGGCTTCAGCTTGACCGCGAATTCGGGAACCAGGACACCGAGCACGATGCCCAGGATCAGCGCTATGACCACCTGTCCGAATAGCGATTTGAAGAATTTACGCATGTCTTCCTCCAACAATCGTGACGTCGCCGGTCTCGCCGCCCCCCGCTACAACTGCGCGATCCGCAGCAGGTTGGTCGTGCCTGCGGTGCCGAAGGGCATGCCGGCGGCGATGACGATGGTCCGCCCGATTTCGCCGAAACCTTCTTTCAGCGCGGTCTGGCAGGCGAGATCGGTCATCTCGGGGACGTTCTCCACCTCCTCGCAGAGCACCGAATGCACGCCCCACACCAGGGCCAGGCGACGCGCGGTATCGAGCCGCGGTGTCATGCCGATGATCGGCGCCTCAGGCCGTTCCCGCGCCATGCGCAGCGCGGAATAACCCGAGCTGGTGTAGGCCACCGTGGCGGCCACGTGCAGCAGTCCTGCCACCCGCCGGGTCGCGCAGCCGATGGCGTCCGCCAGATCCGCACGCGGCGCCGTATGCGAGGCTTCAATCGTCTCGCGGTAGTGCGGGTCCGCCTCGGTCTGGGCAATGATGCTGCTCATCGTCCGCACCGCGTCCAACGGGTACTCGCCGGAGGCTGACTCGGCCGAGAGCATGACCGCGTCGGCGCCGTCATAGATGGCGGTGGCCACGTCGGAGGCTTCGGCGCGCGTGGGTACCGGCGCGGTGACCATCGACTCGAGCATCTGTGTGGCGACGATCACCGGCTTGCCGGCCTTGCGGCAGGCGCGCACGATGCGTTTCTGGATCGACGGGACCTGCTCTGCGGGCATCTCCACACCCAGGTCGCCGCGCGCGACCATGATCGCGTCGGTCTCGGCGACGATCTCCTCCAGACTGCCGACCGCCGCGGGCTTCTCCAGCTTGGCGCAGATTCCCGCGCGGCCCCGGACGATCTCCTTGATTTCCCGGATGTCCTCCGGACGCTGGACGAAGGAGAGCGCGATCCAGTCCACGCCAAGCGAGAGACCGTAATCGAGGTCCTTTCGATCCTTCCCGGTCAACGCCGACAGCGGCAACACCACCCCGGGAACGTTGACGCCCTTGCGATCCGAGAGCGGGCCGCCATTGATGACACGGGTCTGTGCAAAGTCCGGGCCGCAGCGCTCGACGCGCAGGCGCACCCGTCCATCGTCGAGCAGCAAGTCCGTGCCTTCGGTGAGCGCGGCGAAGATTTCGGGGTGAGGCAGCGCAACACGTGTCCCGTCGCCCGCCTTGCTGCGGTCTAGATCAAGCCGAAAACCCTGTCCCGCCTCAAGCTTGACCGAGCCCTCGGCGAACGTGCCGACGCGCAACTTTGGCCCCTGCAGATCGAGCAGCACACTGATCGGGCGCCCCACTTCGTGCTCGATTGACCGGATGATGTCGAGGCGCTGCTTGTGGTCTTCGTGCGTTCCGTGACTGAAGTTAAGCCGAAAGACATCCGCGCCGGCGTGGAACAGGGCTTCGA
>NZ_JBAUSA010000615.1:0-1600 GCF_049581465.1 Caballeronia sp.
GGTTTTCAGCGACGGCATTGACCTCTCGCAAATCGATCCGTCGGACTGGCGCGCCTCGGTAGGGTATGTCGCTCAGGACAGCCGCCTGTTCTATGGGTCGCTGCGCCAGAACGTGATGATCGGCCGGCCCGATGCATCGATTCACGAGCTGTTGCGCGTTGCCAAGCTCACCGGGGTGGACGGCATTGCAGCGGGCAGCCCGCACGGTTGGAACATGCAGATTGGTGAAAACGGCGATGGCTTGTCCGGTGGCCAACGTCAACTCGTGGCACTGGCCCGATCGCTGATCGCCCGTCCCAAGCTGCTGCTGATGGACGAGCCCACCAGCGCGATGGATACACAGACCGAAGCCGCGTTTATTCGCGATCTGGCGACCGCCACCGTTGGCACGACGCTGGTAGTCGTTACGCACCGGCCTTCGCTGTTGGCTCTGGTGGATCGCGTGATCGTAATCGACGGCGGGAAAGTCGTCACCGACGGCCCCAAGGAAACGGTGCTCGCGGCATTGCGCACGCCAGCGGTCACACAAACGACGCCGTCCAGCGATGAACCGGCCCGCATCACGAAGGAACAATCATGAGATCTCTTACCAAACTAGGCCGCTGGGTTCGCGGATTGACGCCTGCCGGCCGCCGCAAGAATGCCGCGCCGCGCATCCATCCCGCCCACGCCGCCTACATGAACGACCTGCGCGAATCCGCGCTTGCGCAGACCATTCCCGGCACGCTGGCTGTGCTGTATCTAGTTGCCGCCATCCTGGTCTGCGGGCTCGTTTGGGCGAAGTTTGCCCGCGTCGAGGAAATCACGCAGGGCCAGGGGAAGGTTATTCCTGTCAAACGCGAGCAGATCATTCAGAGTCTTGAAGGCGGCATTCTCTCCGACATGCGCGTGCATGAAGGCGATGTGGTCGAGAAGGGGCAATTGCTGCTCAACATTGACCCGAAGCGCGCCGATTCGAACTACGCGGAAGGTTACACGAAGCTGATCGGCCTGCGCGGCAAGGTAGCCCGGCTGAAAGCCGAAGCGTTTCATACGGCGCTTGTGTTTCCCGCCGATGTGCTCGCCGACAAGGCAGTCGTGCAAGCGGAGACGATGGCGTATCAGGCACGCCGTCGCGCCGTGGAGGACAGTGTCGCGTCGCTTCAGCGGAGCTACTCGCTGGCCATGAACGAGCTAAACATGACGGAGCCGCTTGCCAAGCGTGGTCTTATTTCGGAAACCGAAGTTCTTCGCATGAAGCGCAGCGCCAATGACCTCCAGTCGCAGATTGTGGAACGCCGCAACAAGTACCAGGCCGATGCCAACGACGAACTCTCGCGCCTGGAACTCGAACTCGCGCAGACGAAGGAAAACCTCGTGGGCCGCGCCGACGTGCTCAAGCGTACGACGGTGGTGGCTCCGGTCAAGGGCACCATCAAGGACATCAAGGTCACCACAGTGGGAGGCGTGATCCAGCCGGGTGCGCAGATCATGAGCATCGTGCCGTTCGCGGATCAGTTGATTGTCGAGGCGCATGTCAAGCCTTCCGATGTGGCCTTCCTCAAGCCTGGCCTCCCGGCGATGGTGAAGATCTCCGCGTACGACTTTGGTATCTACGGCG
>NZ_JBAUSA010000616.1:0-3617 GCF_049581465.1 Caballeronia sp.
CGTTCGCCGACCAGCGCCGCGGCCACATAGGAAAGCGGCGTCAGGTCGCCGCTTGCGCCCACCGAGCCTTCCGATGGAATGCGCGGCAACACGCGGTGATTGATCAGATCGGCAAGGCGTTCGAGCAACACGGTACGCACACCTGAAAAACCATATGCGAGCGAGTTCAGCCGCGTGGCGATCACGGCGAGCGCCTGTGCATCGTCGAGATGCTGGCCCATGCCGCAACCGTGATAACGCGTGAGCTGCAACGGCAATGCTTCGATGAGTTCCGCCGGTACATCGACGACACAGGCATCGCCGTAACCGGTGTTCACGCCATACACGGTCCTGCCTGCAGCAAGATGCTGGCGCAGGAATTCGGCCCCGCGTTCGATGCGCGCGCACCATTCGGGATCGGTGTTCAGCGCGACTGGCGCGCGGTGCTGCGCGATCGAAACGATCTCTTCGATCGTCACCCGGCGCCCGCCTATGGAGACGGTCTTCGCATGATTCCCGGCGTGGCTGATCAAATCACTTTCGGCCATTCGCGCCTCTCTCGGGACGCGCCCAGAAATCGAAAAAATTGAACCATTGATAAGGTGCCTTGTGGCAATAGTGTTCGAGACGCGTCGCGTAGCGTTGCGCCCACGCGGCGAGATGCTGCGCACGTTCCCGGCGCGGCAACTCGATACGCTCGGCGAACGGCTCGAAATAAAGGTGGTATCCGGTGCGTTCTTTCAGGCAGAAAAACAGGTAGACGGGACAGCCCAGCGCGTGAGCCAGCACGTAGGGACCCTGCGCGAACGGCGCGGCCGCGCCGAGAAACTGGGCGCTGGTCGTGCGGCCCGCGTCGTGAGCGGGCACACGGTCACCCACGATCACCAGCAACTCGCCGGCATCGACACGCTCCTGCATCATCATCGCCGTCGCCGGCCCGAAGTCGCTGACCTCGACCAGGCGCTGTGCAAAGTCGCTATTCGCCGATGCCAGCACGCTGTTGAACCGGCGCGCGTGTTCCGTATAGACAATGGCCGTGACCTTTTTATGCGCGCCGCGTGCCGCGAGCGCGCGCGTCATCTCGAGATTGCCGAGATGCGCGCCGATCACCAGTGCGCCACGGCCACTGCTGGCAAGTGCTTCGAACGCGCTCGGGTCATCGAAGACGATGTCCGATACGTTGACGCGGCCCGACCACGCGCCGAGCTTGTCGAATCCCGATTGCGCGAACGCCAGCATGTGCCGGTAAGCGGACAACCATCCGGGACGCGGCCTGCGAGCCCCCGGCGCGGTGTTGGCAAGGTGCGTGAAATAGTTCACTGACGCTGACCGCGCAAGGTGTCCCGTCAGCAGGAAATAGACCACGACCGGATGCAGCCAGAGTGCGGTGAAACGACGCCCAAAAATCCGGCAACTGAGTGCGAGCAAGGACATCCCGAGATGGCTGCCACGTTCGGCGATACGCGACCAGTGTTGGGGTTGTTTGCTTGCGGAATCGATCGTGGCATCGTTCGCTCGGTGCGGCGTGAGCTTGTGCGCAAGGAGCACGGGCAACCGCCACAGCATCCCCGCGACGAGCCGCGTATGGCTGCCGGTGATGCGCACGTTGTCCCACAGCACGTCGAAATGCGAGACACCGTCGGCGGCGTACGTGACGCGTGTGGGAATCGAACGAAACACCATCCGACGCCAGTGAAGCCGGACCAGGATTGCTATGTCGAAGTCCATGCGCGTCGGCAAATTCCCGTCGTCAATCAACGCACAGACGGCGTCGAGCGGATAGAGACGGAAGCCGCACATCGAGTCGCGAATGGTGAACGACAGCGTTTCGATCCAGACCCAGACGTGGGTCAGATAGCGGCCATAGAGACGCGACTTGGGCACGCTCTCGTCGTAGACCGGACGGCCCAGGATGACGGCGTTCGGCTCGGCCGTTGCCGCTTCGATAAAGCGCGGCACGTCGGCGGCGTCGTGCTGGCCGTCGGCATCGATTTGCAATGCATGCGTAAAGCCATCCGTTCGCGCGGCGCGCAGGCCGGCCATCACGGCCGCGCCCTTGCCGCCATTGATAGGAAGCCTCAGGAGTGTGACCTTGCCTGCGTGGTGGCTGGCTAAAGCCGAGAGCACCTGTTGCGTGGCTTCGTCGCTGCCATCATCCACGACGTAGATCGGCAGCGCGTGCGCGAGCAGTCGCGCAACAGTGTCACCAATGACGTCCTTGTGGTTGTAGATCGGAATGACAATGCACGCATTGAAGTGTGTGTCTGGGTGCCTAGCGGAGTTCATTCAGCGCTCCGATAAACAATCACGCCCGATGCACACTCACGTCCGTCACTGCTATCACGTCCATTGCCAAGCCGATACGCAAACTGCACGCGCCGCCGCGCGGCGTCGTGTGTCAGCTTCAACGTCAGCAGCGCGCCGGGTCCGACGGGCGCCTTGAATTTGAGGCGATCGATCGAGGCAACCTCGCGAACACCCGCAATGTGCCCGGCCGCAAGACGTATCGCCCAGTCGACCTGCACCACGCCCGGCAAGATCGGCAAGCCCGGAAAATGGCCTGCGAAATGCACGAGGGTCGGCGGCACGCGCAGATCGAAGAGCAGCTCGTTAGCATTCATGGCGTGAGCTTCGGCCATCACTTCAACGCCGTCCGGGCGCGCGGTGAAGGCGGCAGTTACGGTGCTAACCGGAAGCTTGCCGCGCTCATCGAACGGAAGCGTCAGCCTGAAACGCCAATGGCGCGGCAGCACGCCAATATCGAAGTAAGCAGCGAGATGACGCCGCAAAGTCCTTGCAAGCGCCACGCGGCCATCGGCATATATCGCATCATTACCGTCCCCGGACAGCGCGACCAAAGCGCCAATCCGCTGCCGTGCCGATGACTCTCCTTCGAGCACCACGACGACCGCACGCGCCACGTACGGATGCAGCGCGAGACGCGCTTCGAGTTCCGGCAGCGACACGCGCTTGCCGTCGAGCTTGATCACGCGATCGACACGGCCTGTCAAGCGGAACCGGCCGTCGGTATCGAAGGCGATCGTGTCGTCCGTACGATGCCAGTCGTCATGGCCCAGATGCGGCGAACGGACGTCGAGCGTACTGTCGGTTCCGCGTCGAATCTCGATGCCCGGCAACGGCTGCCATGCGGACGAAACCGCTGACGAAACATCTTGCCTGCGCCACGCAATGCCGCCCGTCTCCGTACTGCCAAAGATCTCGACCGGAGCGGTATCGAATGCGTCGGCGTACTCGTTCGCCGTTTCCGCTGCGAGTGGACCGCCCGACGAAAAAAACACGCGCGGGGCCGGCTTAAGCGATCTGAAACCTTGCAGCGCGGGCCAGCGTGACAATTGCGCGGGCGTCGATACGACGAGCGCCGCGCCGCACTGCGACAAGCGTGCTTGCAAATGTTGCGGATCGAGAATGAGCGCGCGGTCGAACGGCCGACCGGCTGCGAGCGGCCATAGCAGGCGAAATAGCAAGCCGTAGATGTGGTGATGCGGCACGCTGCCAAGCACGGTCGCCGATCCCGCGAGGGTTCCCCACTGCGCTTCGAGCGTATGGACTTCGGCGTTGAACTGCGCGAGCGTCTTGTGGATTGGCTTGGGTGCGCCGCTGCTCCCTGAGGTATAGAG
>NZ_JBAUSA010000617.1:0-1905 GCF_049581465.1 Caballeronia sp.
GCAGCGGCCTCCGCACTTTCTGCGCCGTCGATGCAAACGTGCGGGAGCCTTGTTGGCGATGAGGTCGCCGGTCAGATGGCGATCAAGCGGTCGATATATGCATTGATGTTGTTCAGCGAAACCAGGACACCGTCGAGCGCGTGGGCGGCGTCATCGGCATGACCTGCTTTCGACAGCGCCAGGAAGTCGTTGATCTCGGCCCAAAACGATTCGGCGGTCGACCCGAGTTCGTTCAACAGACCTGTCTGCGTAGCGGGCCATGTGTCCGCCGAAACCGGCGTATATCCGTCGAGATTCAACAGGCTTGCCGCAATTTGCTTAGGGGAAGGATTGGTGGTCACGTTCGTTCCTTGAAGGAGTTTTTGTACTTTATCGAACGCGGCCAAACTGGATTGGTCGATTAACGCGGCAAACCGGCCTCTATTCGGTATTGCTGAAGTGCGGCCGACGTGATGCCGGCCAATGGTTCCGGGTCAGGTTTCTCGTATGACGAATAGATTTAAGCCGGCTGACAATACTTACATCTTGCCCTTCCACGGCGTCAGCAGGCGCTCGGCTTGCCTCATGAGGATATCGAAGCAATATGCCAGGACACCGATCACGACAATGCCCATGATCACAATGTCCGTGCGAAGAAAGTTCGATGCATTCAACACCATCTGCCCGAGGCCTGCGGTCGCCGCGACCATCTCGGCTGCAACCAGCGTAGTCCAGCCGAAGCCGATCGCGATGCGCATTCCGGTCAGGATTTCAGGCATTGCGGCAGGCAATACGACAAGCCGGATCAGTTGCCACCGCGTGGCGCCAAGCGACCGGGCTGCATTGATCTGCTCGACGGCCACCGATCGCACGCCCGCCTTCGAAGCCATCGCAAGCGGGGCGAAACATGCGAGGTAGATCAGCGTGATCTTCGCGCTTTCATCGATTCCCAGCCAGATCACGATCAACGGCAAGTAGGCGAGCGGCGGCAGCGGCCGGTAGAACTCGATGATCGGGTCCGCGATACCCCGCGCGATCCACGACGTGCCCATCGCGATCCCGACCGGAACGGCCGTCACCACGGCAAGCGCAAATGCTGCGAGGACACGGAACACGCTGATGCTGACGTGCTGTAAGAGCGGCGTATCGCCCTGCGTATTGCCCTTGACCGCGCCGATAAACGCATCGAATGTTGCTTTGGGCGAGGGCAAGAACAGCGGCTTGATCCAGCCAAGCCGCGTGGCCAGCCACCACAACACGAGCAAGACAAGCGTGGTCGCGAGACTGATCTGCCAGGTGCTGCCCTGGCCAAGCGCGCCATACGTGTGTGCGCGCTTCGCCCGCGACTTCGTTCGGGCGCGGGCGTCAGCCGCGTCAACAACTACGGGAGCCGTGAGCACTTTGGTTTGAGTAGACGCCATTAATGAACGCCTCCCGACGAGGTTTCGTGAACCATCGTGAGAACGCGTTCACGCGTGGCGATGAAGTCCGCGCTCGCCTTGGTGCCGCGAGCATCGCGCGTCTCGAGGAAGCGCTTCGCGAACGGCAGTTGCATTTCGTGCACAATGCGCCCTGGATTTGGCGCCATGACGATCAGCCGCGTCGCGAGAAACAACGCTTCCTCCACGTCATGCGTAATAAAAAAGAACACGCGCTTCGAATCGTTCCAGAGATCGAGCAGCAACGTCTGGATCGACTCGCGAGTGAATGCGTCGAGTGCGCCGAGCGGTTCGTCGAGCAACATGACCTGCGGTGAAGAGGCTATCGCGCGGGCCACGCCCACGCGCTGCTGCATGCCACCCGACAGTTCATACACAGGCTTGTGCGCCGCCTCGGAAAGGCCGACCTTGCGCAAGCACTCCATGCTGATCGGGCGCCGTTCATGCACCGGCATCTTGCGCAGCCGCAAACCGAATTCGACGTTCT
>NZ_JBAUSA010000618.1:0-6664 GCF_049581465.1 Caballeronia sp.
GGTGGCTCCGCGCCCCCCGCGCCCCGACCCCCGCGCTCCAACCCTCTCGCGTGAATAAACGACCCGCGCGGATCGTTTTTACGTAGCGCCGACAGAATTTCATTGTCCAAAACGAACGCGCACAGCACCTGCCGACAGCGCGTTAGTGCGTGATAGAGTGCAGTATGGTCTGCCACGCGCAGGTCTCGTCGAAGCCAGACTAGCCCCGTATCAATGTCGGCCATCAAGTATCGCCCTTGTTAAGATCTGAATCATGTCCAAGACTCCCGATCGCATCAACTTGACGAATCAGTTCCTGATCGCCATGCCCAATATGGCCGATCCCACGTTTTCCGGGACTGTCGTCTACCTTTGCGATCACAGCGAGCGCGGTGCGCTCGGCCTCGTGATCAACCGGCCGACCGACATCGACCTCCAATCGCTTTTCAATCGCATCGACCTGAAGCTCGAAATCGAGCCGCTCGTGCACCTGCCCGTGTATTTCGGCGGCCCGGTGCAGACCGAGCGCGGCTTCGTGCTCCACGACCCGGCCGACGGCGACGTGTATACATCTTCCATGAGCGTGCCGGGTGGCCTGGCCATGACCACGTCGAAGGACGTGCTCGAAGCCGTCGCAAGCGGCAAGGGCCCCGAGCGCTTCCTGCTCACGCTCGGTCACGCGGGCTGGGGCGCGGGCCAACTGGAAGAAGAAATATCGAAAAATGGCTGGCTGACGGTGGAAGCCGATCCGCGCATTATTTTCGATGTTCCCGCCGAGGACCGATTGCAGGCGGCGTTGTCGCTGCTGGGCGTGTCGTTGTCCATGCTGTCGGGCGAAGCGGGCCACGCATGACGGAGGCGACGCGGCTTGAAACGACGCTGCTCGCGTTCGATTACGGCGAGAAGCGGATCGGCGTTGCGGTCGGCAATACGCTCACCAAGCACGCGCGGGCGCTGACGGTGATTGAGAATCGCAGCCGCGAGTATCGATTCGACATGATCGGCAAGCTGATCGGCGAATGGAATCCGGGCTCGGTGATCGTTGGCTTGCCCAGGCACCCCGACGGTGCACCCCACGAAATGACCCAGCTCGCCACGCGCTTCGGCAATCAACTCAACGGGCGCTTCAATGTGCCGATCAATTGGGTGGACGAGCGGTATTCGTCGGTGGAAGCGAAGGCCGAGATGAAGCGCAACGGCGTGCGCATGAACGCGAAGGGCCGTTACGACGGTATCGACGCCGAAGCCGCCCGCGTCATTCTTCAACAATATCTAGACGAGCTTTCCGACCAACATGAGTTCCATTGACGCCGAGGCGCTCTACCGCGCGTTGCTCGACCAGATCCGCGCGGCTCACGGCGAATCGCTCAAGCAGGCGAACGGCGCCGTGCTGGCGGGTATTTATAGCGGCGGCGTGTGGCTGGCCGAACGGCTCGCCAAAGACTTGAATGTGAGCGAGTTCGGCGTAGTGAACGTGTCCTTGCATCGCGATGATTACGCAAAAAAGGGCCTGCATAGCCAGGCCAGTCCGACCTCGCTGCCGTTCGACGTCAACAACCGTAAAATCCTGCTGGTCGATGACGTGCTGTCCACCGGACGCACCGTGCGCGCGGCCGTCAACGAGCTCTACGATTACGGCCGTCCGGCATCGGTGGACCTCGCCGTGCTGGCCGATCGCGGCGGCCGCGAATTGCCCGTGGCGGCGCGCTTTACGGGCGGTATCGTCGATATTCCCGCGACTGACACGCTCGTGCTATCGCAAGGCGAGAACGGCACACTCCTATTTTCGACGGAAGCGCGCACAGACTAAGCAAGTCTGCACGCGGCGCATTTCTCCCGGCAAAGACAAGACACCACCAGGAACGACATGACCACGGCTACTCAGGGTTCTGCCGAAAGCAGCTCGGCCGGCAAGAAGCCCGCGCCTGCGCGCTACGGCTTCCTCAAGGGCAATCCGCAGCTCACGAAGAACGGCGAACTGAAGCACTTGCTGACCATAGAAGGACTGCCGCCGGCGATCGTCTCGCATATCCTCGATACCGCCGAGCAGTTCGTCAGCGTGACTGATCGCGAGATCAAGAAGGTGCCGCTGCTGCGCGGCAAATCGGTGTTCAACCTGTTCTTCGAGAACTCCACGCGCACCCGGACCACGTTCGAGATCGCCGCAAAAAGGTTATCGGCCGATGTGCTGAACCTGAACATCAACGCTTCGTCCACGAGCAAGGGCGAGTCGCTGCTCGACACCATCAACAACCTCTCCGCCATGCACGCCGACATGTTTGTCGTGCGGCATGCGTCGAGTGGCGCGCCGTACCTGATTGCCGAGCATTGTGCGCCGCACGTGCACGTGATCAACGCGGGCGATGGCCGGCACGCGCATCCAACGCAAGGCCTGCTCGACATGTACACGATTCGCCACTACAAGCGCGATTTTCGCAATCTGCGCGTGGCGATCGTCGGCGATATCCTGCATTCCCGCGTCGCCCGTTCGGATATCCATGCACTGACCACACTCGGTGTGCCCGAAGTGCGCGCGATCGGGCCACGCACGCTGTTGCCGAGCCATCTGAACGAGATGGGCGTGCACGTGTATCACAACCTCGACGAAGGGTTGAAGGACGTCGACGTGATCATCATGCTGCGCTTGCAGAACGAACGCATGAGCGGCGCGTTACTGCCGTCGGCGCAGGAATATTTCAAGAACTGGGGTTTGACGCCGGAGCGCCTCGCGCTCGCGGCGCCCGATGCCATCGTGATGCATCCGGGACCGATGAACCGCGGCGTCGAGATCGATTCTCAAGTCGCCGATGGTCCGCAGTCAGTGATCCTGAACCAGGTCACGTTTGGAATTGCCGTGCGAATGGCAGTGATGGGCATCGTTGCCGGGAATAGCGACTAAAAATATGAAAATCCATATTAAAGGCGGCACGCTGATCGACCCGTCTGCAGGAACTGAAGGTCTCGCGGACGTGTTTATCGCGGCGGGGAAAATCGTGAGCATCGGCGATGCTCCCGCCGACTTCCACGCAACAAAAGTAATCGATGCAACCGGTCTCGCGATTGCGCCCGGTTTTGTCGATTTGAGCGCCCGTATGCGCGAACCGGGCTTCGAACACAAGGCCACGCTGGAGTCGGAAATGGCGGCGGCGCTGGCCGGCGGCGTGACGAGCCTCGTGTGCCCGCCCGACACCGATCCGATTCTCGATGAACCCGGTCTGGTCGAAATGCTCAAATTTCGCGCGCAAAAGCTGAATCAGGGGCATGTGTATCCGTTGGGCGCGCTGACCGTCGGGCTAAAAGGCGAAGCGATCACCGAAATGGTCGAGTTGACGGAGGCTGGTTGTATCGGCTTTTCACAGGCCGATACGCCAATTGTCAATACGCGCACGTTGCTGCGCGCGCTGCAATATGCGACCACTTATGGCTACACCGTCTGGCTAAGACCGCAGGACGCTTACATGGCGAGCGGCGGCGTGGCGGCAAGTGGCGCGCTGGCGTCGCGGCTGGGCTTGACGGGCGTGCCGGTGTCGGCGGAAACCATTGCGTTGCATACCATTTTCGAGTTGATGCGCGTGAGTGGCGCGCGCGTGCATTTGTCGCATTTGTCATCGGCGGCGGGCGTTGCGCTCGTGCGCGAGGCGAAGGCCGAAGGGCTTGCCGTCACGTGCGATGTGACCATCAATCACGTGCATCTGACGGACGTGGACATCGGCTACTTCGATTCGCAATTTCGCCTCGACCCGCCATTGCGCTCGCAACGTGACCGCGACGCGATCCGCGCGGGGCTCGCGGATGGCACGATCGATTCCATCTGTTCCGATCACACCCCGCTCGACGATGACGAAAAGCTGCTTCCTTTCGCCGAAGCCACGCCGGGTTCCACGGGATTGGAGTTGCTGCTTTCGCTGACCGTGAAATGGGCGCGCGAGGCGAACCTGCCGTTGTCGAAGGCGCTTTCGCGCATTACGACAGCGCCTGCTGCCGTGCTCAAGCTGGACGCCGGTTGCATCAAGCCGGGAGCAGCCGCGGATATTTGCCTCTTCGATCCCGCCGCCGAATGGCTGGTCGACCGCGCGACGCTCATCAGCCAGGGCCACAATTCGCCGTTCCTCGGCTATGAATTGCCGGCGCGTGTGCGCACGACCATCGTGTCGGGGCATATTGCCTACGAAGCGCGCTAACCGGTTCCCACCATGCTCGTTTTTCGCAAGGCACGCATCTTCGCGCATTTGTTGCGTGGCATGTTCGTCGTCGCGACGCGCTTTCCCAGCGCGTCGGCAAGCGTGCGGCTCGAATTGAACCGCGCGTGGTCCATCGAAATGCTGCGCTTGTGCGGGATGACACTCGTCGTGCACAACGACCAGGCGCGTCTGGACAGCGGCGCTTTGGTCGTCGGTAACCACATTTCGTGGATCGATATTTATGTCGTGAACGCGTGGCGGCCGACACCCTTTGTGGCGAAGGCGGAAGTTCGGCAATGGCCGGTCGTCGGCTGGCTTGCGCAGCAACTGGGTGCCGTGTTTATCCAGCGCGAGAAACGGGGCGATGCGAAACGCATCATGCACGAGTTGTCGGAGCGGCTGACTCAGGGCGAGTTGATGTGCGTGTTTCCAGAAGGCACGACGACGAGCGGCGCCAGTGTGTTGCCCTTTCACGCGAACCTGTTCCAGGCGGCTGTGTCCGCCGAGTGTCCCGTTCAACCGATCTGTTTGTTCTACGAAGACGCGAGCGGACGGCAATCGACGGCGCCAGCGTATATCGACGATTTAACGCTTGCCGATACGCTCAACGCCATGCTTCGCGGCGCACCGCTGACCGCGCACTTGTATGTTTGCGATGCCCTCGCGCCCGGTGACGATCGGCGCGTTTTGGCGCGCGATGCGCAAGCGGCGGTGGAACTGGCGATGCAGCGAGTGCGGGGCGGTTCGAAGGTCGCGGCTGCGCAGGACGGTCAGGACGATGCACTGGTCGAGGTGCTCACGCAGGAGCGGCCGTAATGTTTAGTCGAGTTTCACGCGACAGTTCGGGCAATCTACCTGCGTCACGGTTCGATCGGCTGGAGCGCTCGCCAGGCGAACGGCGGTGAGTTCTTCACCCCAGACGCAACCTGAATCCAGGCCGATGACGTTGTCACGGATGATCAAGCCGAGCGCAGCCCAATGGCCGAAGACGACGGTCACGTCCGATGTCCCACGCGACGGGACGTCGAACCACGGCATGCATCCGGGTGGGGCGGAATCCAGCGTGCCGCTAGACGTGAAATCCATCTCCCCCTCAACGGTACAAAAACGCAGCCGGGTGAACGCATTGCACACCACGCGCAGGCGCTCGGGGGCTTTGAGTTTCGGTTTCCATCGATTCGGCTCGTTGCCGTAGAGGCTTGCGAGCGTCTCTTTCCACGACCGTGCGCGAAGGGCGCGCTGGAATTCATCGGCGAGTTCGAGCGTTGTTGTGACGTCCCATTGCGGCAACACGCCCGCGTGGACCATGAGCATGTTGTGCTCGAAATGGGCGATCGGACGGTGGCGCACCCAGTGCAGGAGATCGGCCGCATCCGGCGCTGAAAGGATTTCGTCGATCGTGTCGCCTTTTTTCGCCCTGCGGATTCCCGCCGATACCGACAGTAAATGCAGGTCGTGATTACCGAGGACGGCAACCGCGCGATCGCCCAGCGCAATCAGGTCACGTAACATTGCCAGGGACCCGGAACCGCGATTGATAATGTCGCCGGCGAACCACAAAGGCGTGTCATCGCTCGGCGCAGCCTTCGCCAGCAAGCGCTGGTAGGCGTCATGGCAACCCTGGATGTCGCCGAACGCGAGAGGTGGGGAGTGGTGCGCAGGGGAGAGCAGCATAAATGAGACAATCGGCAACAAATTCGATGAATGGGGGGCGCCGCGGGACGTCGGCATAGGGGCATTTCCCGCACCGTTTCCGTCCGGCGGCCGCCTGGTTTGGCGTGTCAGCGCGGCGCTAAAGACGAGTAGTTTAACTGCCAAATTTTTTTTGGGGCGGGCGGTCTGTCCTCGGCCGGGCGAGGCGCCGCGGACATTTATCAATGTGGCCTGTGATATCTTCGTAACTACGTAAAGCGGCTTGCCGGATGTCTTGCGAGGTGGAGACATTTTGGCGGCTTCGCGGCAACGAAGTTCTTTTGATAATTTTTGTAGAAACCAAATGATCCTAGTGACTGGAGGCGCCGGATTTATCGGTGCTAACTTCGTGCTTGATTGGCTGGACGGCTCAGACGAAGCCGTACTCAATGTCGACAAACTGACGTACGCGGGCAATCTGGGCACGCTCAAATCGCAACAAGACAATCCCCGCCACGTGTTCGCCCGCGCGGATATCTGCGACCGCGCCGCAATGGACGCGCTGCTCGCCGAGCACAAACCCCGCGCGATCCTGCATTTCGCCGCCGAGAGCCACGTCGATCGGTCGATCCACGGACCGGCGGATTTCGTGCAGACCAATGTGGTGGGCACGTTCACGTTGCTCGAAGCGACACGCGCGTACTGGAGCGCTCTGAGCGCGACGGAGAAAGCCGCATTCCGCTTCCTGCATGTATCGACGGATGAAGTGTTCGGATCGCTCTCAGCGACCGATCCCCAGTTTTCCGAAACCACGCCCTACGCGCCAAACAGCCCGTATTCCGCGACGAAGGCAGGTTCGGACCACTTGGTGC
>NZ_JBAUSA010000619.1:0-4494 GCF_049581465.1 Caballeronia sp.
TTCGTGCCAAAAACCTGAAATGGGCAACGACGACACTGAGGTATTCGCGGTTTGAACGCGTTTCTTTGCTTCGTTTCTTTGCGCGTTTGCAAAGAAATGAAGTCCCGCCCCGGATAGGGGCTAACAGTAATAAGCAAGAAAATCCGACCTATGCAGACCGACCACGCGAGCAGGAGGACTCCGCCCTGTCCCCACACTCACCCAAGGCAGAACCGCCGAACCGAAGACCGAGACCACCCCAAAGCCCCTTGTGGGCACCTCTACGGTCGCCCCGAAAACGAAGCATCCTCATCCGAGGCATCCGAGGAATTCTGGGAATCGAAGCCATCGCCGGAAGAAATCTCCTTCGATACCGATTCTTGCGGCGCGCCGACAGGCGACTCGGCTGCCAAAGTCCGCTTGGCGGCCTGCTTCGCCGCGAGCGCAGCATCATGTGCTTCCCGCGCTGCTGCCCGTTCGGCGACCTGTCGCAACGCGACATTCAGCAGATCCGGCGCTTTCGGTGCCCGTAGCCGGTCGACCAGACCCGCCACTTTCACTTGTTCGCTTGTCGCGTTGAAGCTCATGACAGCGCGCCGCATCAGTTCGCTGACGCTGATGCCGAGGCATTCGGCGGTATTGGTGATCGCAAGTTTCTGCGCGGGGGTAACGAACACTACGATGCGTTCGCTGGGTTTTGTAGTCATGAGCGCCTCACAAGCTGGGGCCGGACAAGCTGTCAGTCGTTGCTTTGACGAATTTGATAGCAATCAGGTTTCACGAACACGTTGCAGTCTAACAAGTCGCGCAATCAACGTATCAATCATATCTTTTTGGCGGTGGGTCGTCCTCATTGCCGGTGATGCGGGAAGAAGCGCGCAACAGTCCAAAAATTGCTTGCCATATCAATGACTTGAATAACGCAAAGCCGGCGCCAGCCTGCTTGGCCAACGGCCCTGAGTGCCTTCCCGATACGTTCGGACACCACCGCCGCTGTAATTAAGCAGGATTCACTTACAAAAAAAACGCGTATCCGACGGTGACTGTCGCTCGAATTCTTTAAAATGCGCTGTTACTCTTCGCGTGGCCCACCGGTCGCGGGGTCTTCCTTCCGCGCCGTTTAATCCAAGTCATGCCAATTATTAAACGACCAGATTCCTCGAACGCCACTCGTGATGACCGGGACCAGGATGGTCCCAACCGATACCGCAAACCCGATGACAATCGTCCAACCAGACGTCCGCTCGCCTTAAGCATCCTGATGTGGTTTGTCGGCCTCATAGCGCTGGTGGCCGTGGTGGGCGCGTTGATCGTTGGCTATGCGCTCGTCGTGATGGAGCCGAACCTGCCATCTCTCGATGCAATCACCGACTATCACCCGAAAGTGCCCCTGCGGGTCTATACGTCGGATCACGTGCTGATTGGCGAATTCGGCGAGGAACGCCGTCGTATCGCGCGCTTCGATGAAATCCCGGATCAGATGAAGAAAGCGGTGCTCGCGATCGAGGATTACCGTTTTTATGAACACGGCGGTGTCGATTTCATCGGCATTGCGCGTGCAGGTGTGAGCGACATCATGCACGGCGGGGCATCGCAGGGCGCAAGCACGATCACGATGCAGGTGGCGCGCAACTTTTTCCTTTCAAGCGAAAAGACCTATACGCGCAAGATCTACGAAATGCTGCTCGCGTACAAGATCGAGCGCGCGCTGACGAAGGACCAGATTCTCGAGTTGTATATGAACCAGATTTATCTGGGAGAACGCGCGTATGGGTTCGCTTCGGCGGCGCGGGTCTATTTCGGCAAGGACCTCAAGGACGTGACGCTCGCCGAAGCCGCGATGCTCGCCGGCTTGCCCAAAGCGCCTTCGGCGTACAACCCGGTGGTCAATCCGAAGCGCGCGAAAGTCCGCCAGCAGTACATTCTCAAGCGCATGCTGGAGCTGAACTTCATCACGCAGGCTCAATTCGACCAGGCCAGCGCCGAAGAACTGCACGCGCGCGTGGCCGGCACGGAGTACGCCGTGCATGCCGAATATGTCGCGGAAATGGTGCGGCAGATGATGTACGCGCAGTATCGCGAAGACACTTATACGCGCGGCTTCTCGGTGACGACGACCATCGACTCCGCCGATCAGGACGCTGCGTACCGTGCGGTCCGCAAGGGCGTGATGGACTACGAGCGGCGTCACGGGTATCGCGGGCCGGAAGGTTTTGTCGACTTGCCCACCGATGCAGACGGCCGGGACGAAGCCATCGACGACGCGCTCGCCGATCATCCCGACAACGGCGATCTGGTCGCGGCGGTTGTGACGTCCGTGAATGCGAAGGCCGTGGTCGTGGAGTTCGTGAACGGCGATCCGGCAACCATCTCCGGCGATGGCTTGCGCTTCGCTGCGACGAGTCTGCGCAGCAATGCGCCGAACGCCGTGCGCATCAAGCCGGGATCCATCGTGCGGGTAATCAAGGACGCTAGCAACAACTGGAGCATCACGCAGTTGCCGCAGGTGGAGGGCGCGCTGGTGTCCCTGGTGCCGCAGGACGGCGCGATCCGTGCGCTGGTGGGTGGCTTTGACTTCAACAAGAACAAGTTCAATCACGTCACGCAGGCATGGCGCCAGCCGGGATCGAGCTTCAAGCCGTTCATCTATTCGGCATCGCTTGAAAAGGGGCTTGGGCCGGCCACCATCATCAACGACGCGCCGCTGTACTTTCCGCCCACGTCGCCGGGCGGCCAGGCTTGGGAGCCGAAGGACGACGACCAGCCGGACGGTCCAATGTCCATGCGTACCGCGTTGGAGAAGTCGAAGAACCTGGTGTCCATTCGCATTTTGTCGTTCATCGGCACGAAGTACGCGCAGGAATACGTCACGCAGAAATTCGGTTTCGATGTCGACAAGACGCCGCCGTATTTGCCGCTCGCGCTCGGCGCGGGTCTCGTTACGCCGTTGCAACTCGCGGGCGGATATTCGGTGTTTGCAAACGGGGGCTCACGAATCAATCCGTATTTGATCGGCGAAGTCGACGATGCGCGCGGCGCAGTGATTTCACGGGCGAATCCGCTGGTTGCCGGTGCCAACGCGCCGCAATCGCTCGAACCGCGCAACGCTTACGTGATGAACAGCTTGCTGCATTCGGTTGCGACCAGCGGCACGGGTGCAGGCACCAGCGTCCTCAAGCGTGACGATTTGTCCGGCAAGACGGGTACGACCAACGACGCGAAGGACGGCTGGTTCGCGGGCTACCAGCATCAACTCGTCGCCATTGCGTGGATGGGTTATGACCAGCCGAAGTCGCTCGGTAGCCGGGAGTTCGGCGCTCAACTCGCTCTGCCGATCTGGATTGACTTCATGCAGAAGGCGCTCGCCAAAGTGCCGCAGCAACCCATGGCAATGCCGGATGGGTTGACCACGATCGACGGTGAAATGTTCTTCGCCGACAAGACGCCGGGCAACGGGTTTGTTGCGAGCATCGGCGTGGATTCGGGGAATCCGACTGAAGGTGCGAGCGATGCCGTGGGGGGTGTCGGACCGGGCGGGTTAACTCCGCCGAGCCCTCCACCACAGCCACCTCCGCAAGTGAACTCGGGCGAGCGGCAGGAGATCATGAATCTATTCAAGGGTCATTGATCGCTGCGGTGATGCAACGCGTAAGCGCGGGGAGGATGCTTGCGCGTCAAGAGATGTGTCGACATTGTCGAAAAAAAAGCGCGCCGCAACGTGATTGCGGCGCGCTTTTTCATTGCTGCAGCGTTACTTGCCCAACGTCGATGCCGGTTTGACCGCACACGTGGTCGCGATAGTCGAGTGGTCGGAGAACGTCAGCGTTAGTGGGATCGTCGTGCCGATCTTCAACGGCTTGGGGGCGTCTTCCAGCATCAGGTGATAACCGCTTGGCGCAAACGCCAGCGTGCCATGTGCGGGTACCTCTGCTGAAGTGACCTCGGACATCGTCGATGTGCTGCCGTTGCTGGTGGATTTGTGCAGCATTGCCATGCCGAACGCGGGTGTGTCGGCACCGGTCAGCGTGGCGGGCTGGTCGCCGTCGTTGGACACCACGAAATAACCCGATGACGGCAGGCTCGACGGCATTGAACGAATCCAGCAATCGTGTACCGCGAGGGTCGCGGCTTGCACATTTGAAGCGGCGAGGAAGGCGGATATTGTCAGTATGCCGGTGTGAATCAGTGTCAGTTTCTTCATGCTTGCCTCAATTTACAGTGAACATGGTGTGGCCTTTCGTGCGATGGCCGTCGTCGGCGACCGCTGTCCACCCAACTTGACAGGTGCTGTTGTGAGACACGCCGAGTGCGACGCTCATGCACAACGCGAGGAATCAGATGAAGGAGGGTGGCGCGCGAGGCTGGGCGGCGACCACGGGCGCATACGGCGCGATCGATTCGAAGCGACCGCTGTAGCGCGGCGTTTGCGGTGCGGAGACTGGCTGCTTCGCGTTCGGGGAAGGCGGAGCGGCAGGAGAGTGCGCGACGAAGTTGCAGTAGCCGCACGCGTCCCAG
>NZ_JBAUSA010000620.1:0-3195 GCF_049581465.1 Caballeronia sp.
GTTGATATGCTTCACGCAAACGAACTTCAAATCGTTCCTGATCGGCCCGAAGCGGTAGGCGAGCGATTCGAGCTTTCGCTGGCTCAACTGGTAATTGCGATGCCGCCAAGTCTCGTCGTCACCGCGCAACTCCATCTTTATCCACCAATCTTGTTCGTCCTTGAGGAAATCGGTCAGTTCGTCGAGTCCGTTGCAGACGTGGTAATCGGGACAGGGCAGTTTGACTTCCTTGAGCGTCTTGAGGAAAAGCTCTCGGTCGTATTCGTAACGCTCGGCGCGGCGGCTCCCCCAAACTCTTTTTCCCCTTCGCTCCAAGTCGAGTTGCAAATCGCCGTCGTAGATTTCTGGAAATATGAACAGGTCGGTCTCGCTGATAACCTTCCAGTCGAACAGGTGACGCACTCTCGTAATGCTGTCAAAGCCGTCGCCGACGACGAGGTCGTTCGACACTGGGCGCGCGCCCTTCCACGGCTTGAAGTAATTGACCTTCCGAAACTCTTTGGCGAGACGGATGGCAAGCTCCACATTATTGCCGTGGTCAACGATTGTCGCGCACTTGTCTGAGCAATCATCCATGGGGCAATTCACCGTGAGTTAGAAATTTCGGCTCTGGCGGTTTCACCCGATCCCACCCGTCGCCGTCCCAAAAGTAAATGTGGCCTTCGGGCATTTTCTTCCAGATGTTTGTCAATCCTCGCGGAGGCATCGTTTCGGACACGAGCGCGTAACCAAACTCGGTGGCTACCATTTCGGGTGGTTCTTCGCGTGGTGGCATCTGATTAGATTCCTAGCAATGTCTCAAGAATGTCTCAAGCTCCCAAATCCTTTTGAACACCACAAGCCAGCGCACTCCCTCAATCCAGTGCTCTGTGTACATGTCAGTGATCTTTCTGGACGCATATCTTTCGCGCCAGTGTTTTAGCAACACTTCTGCAAGCTCTTTGTCGATTGTGTCGATTGGCATGGCTCAAAGCGCCATCACGGTGGCGTTGTATTCTTCCCATTCGATTCCAAGTTGATGCGCCAACATACGCTCCATGTTCTCGGCGAAGCGATGCTCGTTACGGTATGGGCAGCGCGGGTCGTCTCCCGGTTCAGCATCGTCAGAATGTTTCCCCTCGGCACGTTCCTTTTCAAACATGATGTCAAAGTCGTCGGTGTCTTTGAGCGTGACACCGCGATTCTGTAAAAGAAAAATCTCCACCAGCTCATGGATGAGGACAAGTTGCTCGTGGCGGCGGTCTGGCATTTCAGACACCCGAACCTCAAGAGCGTTCTCAGTTTCCCAATAATCTCCGACAGTGGGATAACGATGACCCGCGTTCGGAATGGTTTTGTAGTATATGGGTTTCAGGTGGTTCATATTTCAATCCACGGGATAAATTTTTACCGTTTTGCGAAACAGGTCGAGGTAAGCCTCTCGCGTTCTCGTTTTTTCAATGGCTTCGACGAGCGGGTCTTTTTCTGGTGTTTTTAACCGCAAACCACCTCTCCCTCCGCGTCTCATTTCGACAATCATTCTTCATCCCCCTCGATGAACGACTTCATTCCGCCGCGCTGTATATTCGACGCTGTCTCAAGGTCTTTGCTGGCGATGTCGGCCTGATGCGCCTGCTGCTCCTGCTTGAGCTTCTGATTGAACGCGACTTGGCGTTGAGCCGTTTTTTGAGCATGGCTCTGTTCGGCGAGCTTCATCTTGCTCTGCGCCGTCGCTGCCGTCGCCTGAATCTTGGCCGCGTCTTTCGGATCCATTTGACCGTTTCCATTCTGTTTCGCCGCCGCCTGAGCCGCCTGCTGCTGACGTTGCGCCATCGCCTTGACGAGGTTCATCAACTTCCCAAGCGCGTCACCCAATTTCTTAACGACAGCCTTTTGCTGCGGGTCAGCCGCAAGTTGTTTGATGTAGAAGCCAGCGTAGTTGGCCGCGTTCTGCAATCCCTGAACGTCCTGCGGTGTGCCGACGCCGCCCGATTTCATTATCTGCGCAATCTTCTGCGTCATCAAACGAACGATGGTGGCCGCGACTTCCTGAGCGTTCATACCCGATTTCGGAGTAACCATTGTGCCGCCCATGAGCGTGCCAAAAACAATCTCGGTATCGTGAACGGCATTGCTGACGGTTGGAGTCTCCGGCACAAGCTCCATCGCCTTGGCGGGAATCTTCGTCACCGCCATGGTGAAGTCGCGCAAGATGGTCTGCTGCGCCTCCGGCCCGTATGCGGCCCTGGCCTGCATGAGCATCTGCGCAATCATCAATTCCAAAGTCTGATTGCCGCCGCCCATCATGCGCTCGCTTTGGATGTCCCACGCTTCAGGCACGAGAATTTCCTCCGGCACACCTTGACGCAGACAGTTCGCTCGAAACGATCTGGCGCGAGGGTCTTTCGAGTTCTGCTTGAGCAGGCGTCGGAAGTTCTCCCGATACTCGAATTTTTGGTACTGATACGCCTGATTCAAACCGGCGCTGACGAGCGAGTTGACCTGCTGGATGTCGGCCATGCGCTGAAAATTGGATTCGCGCTCTTTCGGCTGCGCCTTCGGCTGGCCGGTTGACCAGCGGGAATTATCGTCAACGACTTGCTGATTGACGCCTGACACGTATTCGACCAGTCCCAAGTTCGGACTCCACCGCTCGCTTGCCGGCACCGGGGCAATCGTCTCGTCGATGATGCCCATGTTCGCGAGTTCGAGCTTGAGCGCACGCTGAACGTCGTCCATCGACTTCACCTTGAAGTATTGAAGCAGCGTCTCGAACATCGCCTCGTTCTGTTTGCACCATTGCCGGTTTATCAGGTGACAAACTCCGTACTCCATCCAGCCAAGCCCGCGAACCGAATGATACCGGCGCGGCGTGACGGCGGACAAGTCGGCGAACTGAAACGTCACAATCTGATTCCAGTCGGACGCGACTACATTGTTCCCGCTGGTGAAAAGGAAGTCGTTCTTTTTGGATGGCACCAGCCCCTCACCTTTGCTCTTATCGCCGGTCATGCGTTGATCGCGCACCATCGAAATCTTTCCACCGCTGATTGCCGGGGTGCTCCACGAGTCGAGGATGATTCGACGCAGCCAGCCTGCCGGTCGTTTGCCTTCCGCCTCGCAGTAAATATAAATGTCGAAGCAGCGTATCGCGGGGGCTTCGTCGCTGGCATAATAGCCGGTGTCCTCCTTGTTTCGTTCCTCCCACTTTTCAGG
>NZ_JBAUSA010000621.1:0-4082 GCF_049581465.1 Caballeronia sp.
CATACAGCTTGGCTCGCTTGTTTTGGTCCGTAATAAGCCGAGCGTGCCCGAGCAAGTCGTCGAACTGCTTGTTACACCATTTGGCCATGTTGCTGCCATGGACCGCGTCGCAACCGAGGGTGGTGCCGAGCCAGTTGTCCGGGTCGCCGTTGTCGCCCGTCCAGCCGTAGAGAATGGCATCGTGTTCGCCGCCTTCCTTCGCGCGCTTGTTGTACTCCGCCCATTCGTACGTCACGATATTCGCCTTCACACCGATCTTCGACCAGTCGGACTGGATCAACTGAGCCATCAGCCGTGCATTCGGGTTGTAGGCGCGCTGCACGGGCATCGCCCAGAGCGTGATGGAAAAGCCGTTCGGATAGCCCGCTTCCTTCAGCAACTCGCGCGCCCTGGCGGGATCGTAGGGCGCGTCCCTCAAGGACGTGTTATACGACCATTGCGAGGGCGGCATCGGGTTGGTCGCGACCGTTGCCGAGCCTTCATAGACGCTTTTCAGGATGTTCGGTTTGTCGACCGCCATGTCCAGCGCGCGCCGCACCTGCACGTTGTCGAGCGGCTTGTGCGTGGTGTTGTAGCCGACATACGCGACATTGAAGCCCACACCCGACAGGACCGCCAGGCCAGGATTCTTGCGTGCCGTCACGATGTCGGCGGGGCGGGGGAACGCGGTCATCTGGCATTCGCCGCTCGCGAGTTTCTGCATGCGCACAGCGGCGTCCGGGGTGATGGAGAACACCAGCTTGTCGATGTGCACGTCCTTACGGTCCCAGAAATCGGGATTTGCATCGTATCGGATGGTGGCGTCCTTCTGATAATCGCGGAACACAAACGGGCCGGTTCCAATCGGCTTCTGGTTCAGGTCTTCGGTCTTCCCGGCCTGCAGAAGCTGGTCGCCGTACTGGGCGGATACTATTGAGGCGAACTCCATCGCGATGTTGCGCACGAACACGACGTCGGGTGTCTTCAGGGTGAAGCGGACCGTATAGTCGTCGAGTTTTTCCACCGATGCGATGTTCTTGTCGTAGCCCAGATCGGTGAGATAGGGAAAGCTCACCGGGTGCGCTTTCTGGAACGCGTTGTCCGGGTCGATCATTCGCTTGAACGTGAAGAGAACGTCGTCCGCATCGAAATCGCGGGTGGGTTTGAACCAGGGCGTGGACTGGAACTTGACGCCGTGTCGGAGGTGAAACGTGAAGGTCTTCGCGTCGGCCGACTCGTCCCACGTTTGAGCGAGACCCGGCACGAGATCCAGCGAGCCGCGCTTGAACTCGACGAGCGTGTCGTAGATTGCGTGCGCGCCGGCGTCGAAGTCGGTGCTGGTCGTGTACTCTGCCGAATCGAAACCAGCGGGGCTGCCTTCGGAACAAAACACCAGGGTCTTGCCTGCTGCGTGTGCCGTGCTGGACAACGCGCCCACGGTGAACAGCAAGGACGCGGCGACTCGGGCCAGCTTGGCCAGAGGAGCGATAATGGAGCCTATCGTTGAGTTTTTGGGTGGCATGAAGGATAAAAGGGATTGGATGAGGTGGCGCTGAGCGCCCCTCCACTTTATCGGCCGCGGAATTTTTGGCGAAACAATACGTTCTTCTGTTGTTATTCCAGGTCCGGGCGCACGCGCGGTGAAATACGCAAAGCCCTACGGTCCGTATGGGCTGCAAATATTTCCCAAGCGTTTTAACATGTCGGACCGGGCGCTCGGCGCCTGGGCGGCAGCCAAACTGACGGTGTTGTCCGTCGGCATGACGCATACGCCCTAATAGGCAGTTCCAGAGAAAATGAAAAACGTTTCCGATTCACCTGCAGACTCCGCCGAAGCGGTCCACGACGAATGCGTCGAACTTGTGGCGAAAGCCACCATCCCCACGCGCTACGGCGTTTTCGAATCGCATGTGTATCGCGTGAAAAGTACTGGCGCCGAGCATCTGACGTTCGTCATGGGCGACGTCAGCAATGGCGAGTCGGTATTGTGCCGGCTTCATTCCGAGTGCGTCACCGGCGACGTTTTCGGCTCATACCGATGCGATTGCGGCGAACAGCTCGACCTCGCCATGCGGTACATCGCGGCTGAGAATCGCGGCATTTTGTTGTATTTGCGCGGTCATGAAGGACGCGGCATTGGGCTCGCGAACAAGATCCGTGCGTATGCGCTGCAAGAGCAGGGCTTCGACACCGTCGACGCCAACCTGCATCTCGGCCTGCCCGACGATGCCCGAGAATACGATTCCGCGGCAGCCATCCTTCGCGCGCTCGACGTACGCTCGGTGCGCCTGATGAGCAACAACCCGTCGAAGTTCGACACCCTGCTCAAGCATGACATTCCGGTGTGCGAACGCGTTGCGCTGGCCATTCCGATGCGCGAGGAAAACGAGCGCTACATCAAGACGAAGCAGGTTCGTTTCGGCCATTACTTTGACGAGAACGAATAGGTTGGTTCAGGCGGCGTCGTGAAAAATGACGCCAACGGGATTGGGATGTTCCGCCAGCGGAGAGTGTGCCGCGAGGGTGGAGTCCTTATGCCAGCCTGGTCAGCCGGCATCAGTGCGCGTTGGCGCAGGCGTAAAAAAACCGCCTCGCGGGCGGTTTCGGGCAATGCGATTGCACGTTAGGCTGCTCGTGCCAGCTCAGGAAATGGCACTACCTTCCGGTGCGGTTTTTGTTGTGCCTGATACAGGTCGTACCGAGCCTGCATGATGGTCCACATTTCTGCCGACGTTCCGAGCGCGGCGCCAAGCAATACGGCCATATCGGCAGATATACCGGCATGGCCGTTGAGAATCCGCGAAAGCGCTGCGCGCGTCACGCCAAGCCGTTCAGCCACGGTCGTAACGCTGAGTTCGCCCAGGTAGTCGCGCAACACCAGTCCGGGGTGCGCCGGGTTATACATCGATGTCATGGTCGGCTCCTTAGTGATAGTCGTGGTAATCAACAAGAACAGCATCTGCTCCTTCGAAAAAGAACGTCAGCCGCCAGTTGCCGGTTACCCATATTGACCAGTGCCCTTCGACGTCCTGCTTCTTCGGGTTCTTCCCGGTGAGCGGGTGGAGTTTCCACGCCGCCGCGTTCATATCATCGGGGCCCGTCGCGGCATGGAGCGCCGTGAGGCGAATCTGCAGTTTATCGGCGTGAGCGGCGGTGATGCCCGCTTTTGATCCGGTCAGAAAAAACCGCTCCAGCCCTTTGTGTCGGAAGCTCTTGATCATTTGTATAGTGTATATGAACGCTATACGGTACGCAAGAAAAGGAGTGTGCGGGTTCAGGCGGCGTCGTGAAAAATGACGCCCACTGCGTGACGATGCCCCGAGCGCAACCGGCTTACGCCATGCCGCAGATTCACGCGATACGGGCCGCGCGTGCCGTTCACTGGCCGGTGATGCACGGCGAAGATCACGGCATCGCCCTGGCGTAGCGGCACGACTTCGGGCCGCGATTGCATGCGCGGGCGCTGCTCGGTCATGACAAATTCCCCTCCGATAAAGTCGCGCCCCGGCTCCGAGAGCAGGATGGCGAGTTGGAGCGGAAACACGTGTTCGCCGTAGAGATCCTGGTGCAGGCAGTTAAAGTCGCCTTCCGCGTATTGGAGGATTAGCGGGGTTGGACGAACTTGTCCGGCGGCGTGGCATCGCTCGATAAATTCCGTGTGCTTCGATGGGTATCGGACATCGATATTCATCGTCTCGTTCCAGCGGTTCGCAACGGGCACGAGATGCGGATAGACCTCGCGGCGTATTGTGGAGATCAGTTCGGGTAGCGGATAAGCGTAGTACTTGTACTCGCCGCGTCCGAATCCGTGACGCGCCATGACCACGCGGCTTCTGTACAGCGCGTCGCTGGAATAGCGTGTTACCAGCGCGTCGCATTCACGGGGAGTCAGTAGGTCGGAAACCGTTGCGCAGCCGTATCGATCGAGTTGTTCTTCGACGAAGTGCCAGTTGATTGCGCTGACGCGAGCGTTCATATCGGTCGTCTGGATGTCCATGAGCTAGTTTTCCTTTTGAAAGCCTAAGGATCAGGCATGGGCGCGCGCCGGACAATCCGGGTCTTGCGGTTTCATTCGAGGCCTGCTGGCGGCTACGGGGGGAGGG
>NZ_JBAUSA010000622.1:0-10784 GCF_049581465.1 Caballeronia sp.
GCTTTCAGGCCAAAGCTCACTTTGTCGTGGACGGCGCAAGCTGTCCACGTGGCGTCCGTTACCCGGGCCACTGCGGCAAATCCCATCCCGGTTTCGTCGCAGATCATCTGAAGAATTGACGGGACTGCTCCAATGCGCGAGACGGCACCGATGTCTCGTGCCAGCGCCTCCCGTGAGTCGGGTGATGCCGGTAAAATTTGCATCTTAAGTCCGTCGGGTCGCAGTCGAACCGACATTCTGCATCAACTATGCTGGTCTTCATGTTGTGACGGGCGGAAACGGCCATTGACGCTCTTGTTGTCGGCGGGTTTCAGGCGGCCATTACGGTCCTCGGTGGCCGCATAGCGACCCTTATCCGTGCCCTGTCACGAACTTCTTCGTCGCGTGATAGCCGTGCCTTGTTGCATCGGCAACGGCATGGCCGGCCTGCTTCGTACCGTGGCCGACCGCGTGCGCGGCATCGCGCACAGCATGCCCGGTCGTCCTTCCTGCCGTCTTGACATCGTTCTCGAAATCGTGGGCACCTGTAGCCACGCTCGCATGCGCCAGCGGGCTGAGCACGGCCAGCACGAACAGGATGACCGAAATTCTCGTCGTCTTCATTGATTTGATTTTCCTACGTAAGATGGGTGCGCACGATAGCCAGCCAGACGCGCGCAGCGTGATTGCGCTCACGGATGAGCGGGTACTCGCTGCAGGCATCGAAGGATAGACTGAACGCCCTCTCTGGGAAACCCCGGCCAGTGGTGCGCCTTCATGCAGCACTGAGCCGCGACATTCGGCTGTCGTCAAATACGCACGCTGAACTCGCCGTCGCCTGCCGGTAAAGTGAGGCTCACGCCGAGTTCTCCCCCCTGCTCCGGCAAGCCTGTGTCCTGCAGGTGGCGCGTCTGACGCAACACCAGGGGCAGCGCCCGTTTCACCCCCTCATGACGAATGTGCAGCCTGTCACCGTGCCGAGCGACGCTCACTTGCGTCACCGGCGAGCCGCCCAAGTCCCGCAACGTCACGGCGGCGGTCGCGCCATCGGCCAGCTCGAACAGATGCAGCTCGCTGTTCGCGGCGTAGTCGTAGTCGGGACGCTGATCCTCGGTGCCCAGCGCAAGCAGCGTATTGGGCCGCACGTAGAGCGGCAGGCTCATGAATCCGTGCCGTTCGCGTAGCCAGCGACCGCCATCACGCTGCTCACCTGTAAGCAGATGGGTCCAGCGTCCGGCGGGCAGATAGAAGTCCACGTCGCCTTCGGCATTGAATACCGGCGCCACCAGCAATGCATCGCCAAGCAGATACTGGCGGTCCAGATAATCACAGGCCGGGTCGTCCGGGAATTCCAGCAGCATCGCGCGCAACATCGGCGTGCCCTGCTCGACCGCCTGGGTGGCAGCATCGAACAGATACGGCATCAGGCGTGACTTCCACTCGGTGAAATGGCGCACCACGTCGACCGCCTCGTCGTCGAAAAGCCACGGTACGCGATACGATTTGCTGCCGTGCAGGCGGCTGTGACTCGACAGCAGGCCGAAGGCGCTCCAGCGCTTGTAAACATCGGCGGGAGCGGTATGCTCGAAGCCGCTGATGTCGTGGCTCCAGAAACCAAAGCCGCTCAGACCCAGCGACAACCCACCCCGCAGCGTCTCGGCCATCGATTCATACGTGCCGCTGCAATCGCCGCCCCAATGCACCGGCAATTGCTGGCTGCCAACCGTGCCGGAGCGCGCGAACACCACCGCGTCGCCCACGCCACGCGTTTCGCACAGCACGTCGAACACCACCTTGTTGTAGAGGTAACTGTAGTAGTTGTGCATCTTCTGCGGATCGGAGCCGTCGTGGTAGACGACATCGGTCGGAATCCGCTCGCCGAAGTCCGTCTTGAAGCAGTCCACGCCCATCGCGAGCAGGCGTCGCAAATGTCCCGCGTACCAGTCAGAGGCAGCCGGATTGGTGAAGTCGACAATGCCCTGGCCGGGTTGCCAGCGATCCCATTGCCATACATCGCCATTCGGCTTGCACAGCAGGTAGCCTTTTGCCTTGCCTTCGGCAAACAACGGAGAAGGTTGAGCGATATACGGATTGATCCACAAGCAGATCTTCAGGCCGCGCGCCTTGAGCCGCGCCAGCATCGCTTGCGGGTCCGGAAAGGTGGCGCGGTTCCACTCGAAATCGCACCAGTGGAAGGCCTTCATCCAGAAGCAGTCGAAGTGGAACACATGCAGCGGGATGCGCCGCTGCGCCATGCCGTCGATGAAGTGATTCACCGTGTCTTCGTCGTAGTCGGTGGTGAACGACGTGGTGAGCCACAGTCCGAACGACCATGCGGGCGGCAGCGCAGGGCGGCCGGTGAGGCGGGTGTAGCGATCCAGCACAGATTTAGGCGTGGGACCGTCGATCACGTAGTACTCAAGCGCCTCGCCCGCGACACTGAACTGCACTTTCGCGACCTTCTCACTGGCCACCTCGAACGAGACGTTTTCCGGGTGGTTCACCAGCACGCCATAGCCGCGATTGGTCAGATAGAACGGTACGTTCTTATAGGCCTGCTCGGTGCCGGTCCCGCCGTCGCGATTCCAGCTCTCGACCACCTGCCCGTTCTTCACGAAAGCCGTAAAGCGTTCGCCCAGGCCATAGACATTCTCCCCGACGCCGAGGTCCAGACGCTCGAACATGAACGCGGCGCCCTGCTGATTGGCGTCCTTCACCTGACCACAAGCGCGCAGGGTGCTGCCGGTGATGCGCCGGCCATCGCGCAGGAAGTCCACGGCCCAATCGCCGGTCTTCGCGATGCGCACCGTAAGCGTTCCGCTGGTGAGGCTTGCTTCGTCGTCGGTATTTCGCGTGACTACTGCCACGTCTTCGCGCTTGAGCGCGAAATGTGGGCCGGTCTCCCGGGTGCCGCTGAAATGCTCGAGTTTCACGCCGATCACGCCGCTCTGCGGTGAGAAAAAGCGCAACGTCAGGAGCCCTGTATCGAGTTGCCGCTCGCGGCTCGATACATCGCGAGGTGCTGCATGTATCAGCAGTTGATCGCCGACGACCTCGACATGGTGCAGATGCACTGCATGCATCACGTCAAGGCCTTCACGGATCAACCAGTTGCCGTCATTGATTTTCATACGGACAGTCTCGTTGCAGGGTCGTCGGAATCGTTTCCGCCCGAAGGCGGTACGACAGTAAATGGGTATGCGGGCACTCACCCGGTATGAACCGGCCGCCTTCGCGGACTACAGTACGCGCTCGGTCTCTTTGTCAAAGACATGGATATGCTCGCGGGCGATACCGAGGCTCAACGTCTCGCCGCTTCGCACGACGCCCACGCCGGCATGCGAGATCAGCACCGTCTGTTCGACGCCGTCAACCTGCACGCCGATGAACGTCATCGATCCGGTACTCTCGACCGTGTCGACGACGCCCCGGAGGAAGTGCTCTTGGGGTTCGCCACTCATGCCCTGCTCACTGTGGCGCGGTTGCAGATGTTCGGGACGCAGGCCGAGCCAGACGGCCGTGCCTGCAGCCAAGGTACGGCCCAGGTCGAGCGTCTGCGGCGTGGCTCCCCCGAACTGCGCGCTGTGGCCGTCCGGGCCGATGACAGCCTCGATGAAGTTCATCGACGGCGAACCGATGAAACCCGCAACGAACTTATTGCCCGGCTGGTTATACAAGGTCAGCGGCGCGCCTTGCTGTTCGACCTGGCCCGCACGCAGCACGACGACGTGGTCGGCCATCGTCATCGCTTCGATCTGGTCGTGCGTCACGTAGATCGACGTGGCGCCCAGGCGTTGATGCAGCTTGCGAATCTCGGAGCGCATGTGTACGCGCAACGAAGCGTCGAGGTTGGACAACGGTTCATCGAACAAGAATACCTTCGGATTCCGTACGATCGCCCGTCCCATCGCCACGCGTTGACGCTGACCACCGGACAACGCACGTGGCATGCGGTCCAGCAGACGGTCCAGCCCCAGCGTGGCCGCCACGCTGTCGATGCTGTCCCGGATCACTTGCGGCGCGATGCGCTTGAGGCGCATCGAATAGGACATGTTCTTCTCGATGTTCATATGCGGATAAAGCGCATAGCTCTGGAACACCATTGCCACGTCGCGCTTGCGTGGCGGCATGTCGTTGACGACCTGGCCGTCGATGCGCAGGGTGCCCCCGCTGATCTGTTCGAGGCCAGCAATGGTGCGCAGCAATGTGGACTTGCCGCAGCCCGATGGCCCGATCAGCGCGACGAAACACCGTTCCGGCACGCGGATGTCGATGTCCTTCAACACTTGCACAGGTCCGTAGCTCTTGCTTAGACGCTCGATCTGAATGCGATCCAAAGTGGTTCTCCGACCGGCGTTCGCCGGCAAAACGTATGCGTTACTTGAGCGCCCCGGCGGTGAGGCCGGCGACGATCCTGCGTTGTAGCAGCATGAAAGCGATGAGGACGGGCGTCACGAAAATGGCCGAGTAGGTCATGATTCCGATCCAGTCGATCTTCGTCGCGCCGACGAATGCGGACAGGCCCACCGTGGCCGTCTGATATTGGTCATCCAGAATCAGCGAGCGGGCGTACACGTACTCGCCGAAGGATTGCAGGAACACCAGGATCGCCGAAACGAGGATGCCGTTCATCGCCAGCGGCAGTACCACGCTGAAGAATGCCCGCATCGGCGAAGCGCCATCCACCAGCGCTGCGTCCCGCAGTTCGCGCGGCACCTGCACGAAGCTCGGACGGCACAGCACGATATAAAACGGCAGCGTCTTCGTGATCTGCGCGATCACGACGGCCAGGCGCGGTGTCTCCAGCAATCCGAGGCTTTTGAACGCCGTGAAGATGGGCGTCACCATCAGGCTCGAAGGCAGCGCCTGCAAAATCAGTACGGTGAAGATGGCCACGCTGGTCCAGCGGTTCTGCACGAACGCCAGCGCATACGCCGCGCCGGTGCCGACGAGCACAGTCACTGCCACGGTGCCGCTCGCCGTCACGAACGAATTCCACAGGAACTTGCCCATGCCGCTGTCGCTGTACACCTGCCACAGGTGGGAAACCGGATGCTGCGGCCAGAAGGTCGGCGGGTACTGGAACATCTCGCTCGCGCTCTTGAACACGGTGATGTACATCCAGTACAGCGGGAACAAATAGACCGTGGTCACGCACAAGCCAATCGCGAAAAGGACGTAGCGTTTCATCTCAGACCATCCTTTCGTTGCGTGTCGAGCGCACGTAGATCACCGCGACGACGAGCACCAGCAACAGCATCAACGTGGCGACGGCGGAACCGGCTGATACCTCGAAGGTTTGCAACGACAACTGCCATGACCAGTACTGCGCGACTTGCGAGGAGTTCGCCGGGCCGCCCTGCGTCAGGGCTGCTATCAGGTCGAACTGCTGCATCGTCATGATGGCGCCCAGCGCGATCACTGCGCCGAGGGTTGTTTTCATCATCGGCAGGGTGATGCTGAAAAAGCGCTGCAGTGGGTTGGCGCCGTCGAGTTCGGCCGCTTCGTACAGGTCCGCAGGAATCGCGGCGAGCCCGACCGAGAGCAGCAACATGTTGAACGGCGCGCCTAGCCAGACGTTGGCCGCGACCACTGCGTACAGCGACCAGGCGGGATCGGACAACCAAAAAATCTTGTCGTTTATCAGATGCGCCTGCATCAGGATGTGATTCAGCACGCCATAGTCGCCCGCGAAAATCAGCTTCCATATGACGCCGACCACGAGTCCCGGCATGATCCAGCCAGCCAGGAACAAGCCGCGCATCGTGCTGGCAAACGGAAAGTCCTGGGCAAAGAGCAGCGCGAGCAGGAACCCGATAGCGACCTGGAACGTCAGCGAAAGACCGACGAACAGCACCGTGTTGACGAGTACCTGGCGCGCTTCCGGACGACTGAACACATCCCGATAGTTCTCCAGCCCGACGAACGGGCGCAGCAGCGTCGCGGGCGCCATCAGGTCGACCTGCTGGAACGACAGCACGATGTTGTAGATGAGTGGCAGTCCTGCGAACACCAGCAGATAAAGCAGGGCGAACACGGCCAGCGAGATCTCGAAGGTATTGGCGCGCGGAAAGCGGCGCAGTAACGTTTTCATGGACTTCTTGGTCGACGGGTGTGCATGGCCCGGCCCGGCACGCCCGACATGGCGTGCCGGGAACCGGCGTGCGACAAGGTGACGTGCTTAGTGGGGAATGCCCTGCACCGTCTTATAGGCGGTATCCATGGCTGCCGTGGGCGCTGCCTGATGGGTCAGCACCGACTGCATCGCGGTCGAAATCGCGGCGGACACCTTCGGCCATTGCGGATTCGGCCCGCGCGGACGGGCGTACTGCATCTGTTCGTTGAACACGGCGTAGGCCTGCTCCCACTTCGGATTCGGCGTCGTGGTGTCCTTCGACGGCGGCAACATCCCGAACTCGTTCCAGTCACGACCGCGCTGCGAGTACATGTATTCGAGGAACTGGAACGCCGTATCCGGGTCCTTCGCACCACGTAAGATCGCATGGTTCTGCTCACCCAGCGCCGATGCGCGAGCGCCGCCCACCTTTTCGGTCGGCAGTAATGCGACGCCCCACTTGAACTTCGCGCCCGTATCGACGGCGTTCAATTCCCACGGTCCGTCGATCACCATCGCGGCATTGCCGTTGATAAAGGTCGCCGCCGCTTCCGATTGCGTGTGCGTCAGCGTATCCGGTGACGCCAGCTTCGCGTCGAGCAGCTTCTGCCAGAAGGCCGCCGCTTGCGCTGCGCCTGGATTGTTCAGCTTGCTCCAATCAGCACCCGCAGCCTGGATGAACGGCAGGAACTGGAACACGCCTTCCTCGTTGTTGATCGCCGAAAACGCGAGGCCGTACACGTTTTTCTGCGCGCTGGTCAGCTTGCTCGCGTCCGCATACAGCTCATCCCAGGTTTGCGGGGCTTTGTTCGGATCCAGTCCCGCCGCCTTGAACATGTCCTTGTTGTAGTACAGCGCAAGCGTGTTGGTGCCGCGCGGAATCGCATAGACCTTGCCGTTCCAGCTCGCGTTGTTGAGCGGTCCCGGGTAGATCTGCTTCTCGTCGATGACCTTCGACTTCGCCAGATATGGTCCGAGGTCGAGCAACGCGTTCTTCGACGCGAACATGGCTGTGTTCGGGTTATCGATGGGCACGACGTCCGGCACACTGCCCGACATCACAGCACGCATGGTTTCGTCGTTGAGCGCGGCGAAACCGACCTTGCGGATCTGCAGATGAACGTCCGGATGCAGCTTGGCGAATTCCTGCGCCATCTTTTCCGTGTAGTTGTCCGGCTCGTCCACCGCCCAGACCGAGAGTGTCGCGGCGCGCACCGATGTACCCGAGAGCGCGAATGCCATACCGAGTGCCGCGGTCGCGGCGAGTAGTTTTTTCATGAAGTCTCCATTTGAGCGCGATATGGCCGCGCCTTATGCCTGGCTCATCGGTCGGACTGCACGCGAGCCGTTTCTTTCAATTTCTGGCGAAGCGCATTCGGTGAGGACTTCGCCGCCAGCGGGTTCCGGAAACGTTTCCGGAACCCGCTGGAATCTTTGCGCGTCGGCGGCGTGGCGTCAAGTCACCCTCAAAAAACGCAACCCCGTTTGCCGAAATTCGTAACGAAAAAACCGCGCAGTCGGCGCGCATTGCCAGCCGTGGCCCTTGTTAGCGGTCATCACGCGAAGGCGACGGTGCCGGCGCCGGGTCGCTGTCGCGCTCGCGCAAGATCAGCGGCCAGAGTGACTGCATGCGTGCTGCATCCCGATAGACGCCGGCGAAATCGGGGAATTGTGCGAGCAAGGCTTGCGCGAGGCGCTGCCCTAGCGCGTACGCATCGAGTGTGAAACCGGTCAGGCGCGGCGACAGATATTCCGGCAGGTCGCCCGCCAGCACGCCGCCCGAGATCGCCAGATCGCGTCCTGGCGTCTTGCCCAGTTCGTAAAGCTTGCGATAAGCGCCGATCGCCATGCTGTCGCTCTGGAACATGATGGCGGTCGGCGGCAGGTCGAGTTCCAGCAACGTCTGCGTGACCCGGTAACCACCGCCCTCGGATAGCTCGTCGCGCCGCACATAGTCCTCTCGCGCGTCCAGGCCGTGCTGCGCCATCGCCGCCTGCCACGCGCGCAGATAGATATGCGCCTGCATGGCGTCGTTGTCGGGAATGCCCAGCGCGATGCGTCGATGCCCGAGCGCCACTAGCCGCGCGACGGCCGCCTTCGCGGCGGATTCGAAATCAAGGTCGATCCACGCGTGCTCGTCGCCCGATTCGCTACGGCCGAAAGCGACGAACGGAAAATTGCGGCTCGCCACATAGTCAAGCCGCTCGTCGTGACGCCGCGTGCCGGCAAGGATCACACCATCGACATGACGGCGATCGACGATGCGCCGCAAGCGGGCGAATTCATCGCCCCATGACTTGCTCGCGTACATGACGAGATCCATCCCATGTTGCGACAGGACCGATTGCAAGCCATCGGCCAAGGTCATGAAGATGCCGAGCGTGTAGTTCTCTTCTTCTTTTCTCGCGGGGAGCATCAGGCCGATGATGTCGAGGCGGCCCTTGCGCAGGCTCTCGGCAGCCTTGTTCGGCGCATAGCCTTGCAGCAGCGCGGCAGCGCGCACGCGTGCGCGGGTTTCAGCGCTGACCTCGTCGCTGTCGTTCAGGGCACGGGAGACGGTCGAAACGGAAAGCTTGAGCTCGCTCGCGAGCTTTCGAATACCCATGCGGTGGCCTGGTAGGTGTTGGAATATTAACTGCGGGAGCGGGTTAGGCCGTCAAGGCATTTGCTTGAGGATGGCATCTAGCAGTCCATGGAATCTGGCGTCCAGTTCAGCACGTCGCAACGTGTTTTGATGCACGGTCCCGGCAACACGTGTCTGAACGAGGCCAGCCTCGCGCAGTATGCGGAAATGGTGGGACATGCTCGACTTCGGACGGCCACCGTCGAGCTCACCGCAGGTGGCCTCCGTCACACGAGACAGATGCCGCACGATGTCAAGACGCACCGGGTCGCTAAGAGCTTGGAAGATCCGCTCAAGGGCGAAGTCCTCAGGGGCGGGATGGTTATGTATGCGCATCCGGCAGATGTTAAACGTTTCTGCGATACTGCATCGTTCGATTTTCATCGAACTATCGAACGACCTTATCTACGGAACCCGCCTGATGTCTGCACTATTCGAACCCTTTAAGCTCAAAGACGTCTCTTTGCGCAACCGCATCGCGATTCCGCCGATGTGCCAGTACGCCGCTGTCGACGGCCTGATCAACGATTGGCACCGTGTGCACCTCGCCGGCCTCGCACGCGGTGGCGCGGGGTTGCTGATCGTCGAAGCGACGGCCGTGTCGCCAGAGGGCCGCATTACGCCGGGCTGCACCGGGATCTGGAACGATGAGCAGGCACAGGCCTTCGTGCCGGTCGTCGCTTCCATCAAGGCTGCGGGCGCCGTACCGGGCATCCAGATCGGCCATGCAGGGCGCAAGGCGAGCGCCAACCGGCCGTGGGAAGGTGACGACCATATTGCCGACGACGATACGCGCGGCTGGCAGACCATTGCGCCCTCCGCCGTTGCCTTCGGCGCGCACCTGCCTAAAGTTCCAAAGGCGATGACTATCGATGACATCGCGCGCGTACGTGATGATTTTGTTGCGGCAGCCCGGCGCGCACGGGACGCCGGTTTCGAATGGCTGGAACTGCACTTTGCCCATGGTTATCTCGGCCAGAGCTTTTTCTCGACGCACTCCAATCACCGCGATGACGCGTATGGCGGCAGCCTCGAGAACCGCAGCCGCTTCATGCTGGAAACGTTGGCGGCCGTGCGCAAGGTGTGGCCCGAGCATCTGCCTTTGACGGCCCGCTTCGGCGTGATCGAGTACGACGGACGCGATGAAGAAACGCTCGCCGAATCCATCGAACTGGTGAAGAACTTCAAACGTGGAGGGCTGGATATGCTGAACGTGAGCGTCGGCTTCTCCACGCCGGCAGCGAGCATTCCATGGGCGCCCGCGTTCCTCGCGCCGATTGCCGAGCGCGTACGTCGCGAGGCGCAGCTCCCGGTCTCATCGGCTTGGGGAATCGATACGCCTGAACTCGCCGAACGCTCGGTCAAGGACAGCCAGCTCGATCTCGTGATGGTCGGACGCGCGCATCTTGCGGATCCCCACTGGCCGTATCACGCCGCGCGCAAGCTCGGCATCGAACGTCCTTCCTGGACACTGCCTGCGCCGTACGCGCATTGGCTCGAACGCTACGCAGTCAGCTGAGCACACGCCCCCGCCAAGTCGTGCCGCCTGAATGGACTCACTCCGTGGGTGGCGGCACGGTGTCAACTCATCGTCAGAAATAGGGGGCAAATCGCCGTTTCTTCGAGCATTTGGTAAGAAACGGTAAGGGGGATACTGCACGTTTTCCAATTCCCTCAAACCGCTCTGACTTCGCACAGGAAATCGTTCGTCATGCAAGTTCCCGGCGCCACCTCGTCATTCACCGGCAATTCCACTCCTTCTGCCTCGTCAAACGCCCCTGGCAGCAGCAACGCCCCGTCTTTCCAGTCGGTGCTCGGCGAATTGACCGACTACGTGAAGGAAACCCCGGCGCAGCGGATGGAGAACGCGATCCTCGCGCAGCTTGGCATTACCCCGCAGCAGTTGGCAAGCATGACGCCACAAGAGCGCGCGAAAGTGGAAACCGAGGTCAAGGACCTGATGAAAAAGGAGCTCAAGGCTCAGGAGCAACAGCAGCAACAGCAGACGCAGGCCCAAGCGCAACAGCTGGCGTCGCCAACGCATTCGTCATCCAAGCACGCTACGAC
>NZ_JBAUSA010000623.1:0-1852 GCF_049581465.1 Caballeronia sp.
GGCTGATATCGTCGAGCCAGTCGATGCAATAGTGCGCAAGCCGCGCCGGCAATATCTCCTCCTCCCACGCAACCGCCGGCGCCTCATAGCCCTCAAGCTGCTCAAGTACGGACATCAACGCGTCACGGCCCTCGCCGCGCAAGCGCGTGTCGGCGCTCAGGTGCTGCCAGTCGAAGAGAAAGCGCATGAAGTCCTGCAACTCAACCGGCTCGATTTCGCGTCGCAGGCGCCGGACGGTGTAGCGATGGATGCGCGCCAGCAGATGCCGCTCGCACCACTCTTCTTCGATGCCACCCGGAGTGAAGCGCCCGCGCATCACATAGCCCTCGCCTTCCAGGCGCGTCAACGCCACTGCCGCCGCCGACGCCGGCAACACCAACGCGCGGGCAATGGCGGACAGGGGCAGCGGTCCGAAACCTGCGAGGCGAGCACGCACGATCTCGACGAGTGCATCGTCTTCGTTCCAGGTCTCGTCGAAACCCGGAAGCGGTACGAGGAGCGGCGACATCGGCGCTTGGGGAAAGAGCGCACGCATGCAGGTCAGGCGTTCGATCGGCACCCACAACGCGTCTTTGTCGGCCACCTGCAGCCGGGTTGCGCGACCGCTCTGAGCAAGCGCATCGAGCCAGTCTCCCCAACCGGGATTCGCCCGTGCCTCCGCTTGTGTGACGCACGCAAGACTCATCAGCGCTTCGTGCATTTCATCTGCATTGCGAACCGATGGCCACGCTTCTTGCGCCACGGCCGCAATGGCGTCGGGATCAAGCGCGCCAAGATCGTCGGCCGATTCGGGGTCGCTCCAGCGCCGCGCAAGCACCGCCTGCGTGCGGCGCTCCTCGATGGGCGCATCGTCGAGAAACGCGTATGGGCGCGCCGACAGGATCTCGGCGGCAAGCGGCGACGGCGCCGGCAAATCGCGCGCGATGAGCCGCACTTCGCCGGCTTCGATACGCCGCAGCAAAGCAACCCACGCGTCGGTGTCCATGGCGTCGTGCAAGCAATCGTCGATGGTCTGGTCGACGAGCGGATGATGCGGGACGTCCCGTTCGCCCACCACGTTCTCGATGCACGCCACCTGGTCTGGAAAGATCGTCGCGAGCAGGTCTTCGCTTTTCATGCGCTGCAGTTGCGGCGCGACACGACGTCCGCCCACATAGCGCGGCAACGCGAGCGCGTTCGTCGCGTTCCAGCGCCAGCGCACGCTAAACAGCGGGGCATCGAGCAACGCCTGGATCAACACATGCTCGGCGGTGGCTGAGCGAAGGTAGCGCCAGACTTCGTCGAGTTCGAAACTATGGGCGCCCGTGAGCGACAGCACGATTGCATCCTCCGTCGCCGCGGCCTGGAGCTCGAAGTTGAAGGTGCGGCAAAAGCGCTTCCTTAACGCCAGGCCCCACGCACGGTTCACGCGGCTACCGAACGGCGCGTGGATCACGAGTTGCGTGCCGCCGGATTCGTCGAAGAATCGCTCCATGACGAGCGTGTCTTGCGTCGGCAGAACCGTCAGCGCCGCCCGTGCCCGCGCGAGGTATTCAACGATCTGTCGCGTCGCGTCCTCGTCGATACCCATTGCTTCGGATAGCTTGACAATCGTCGCGTCGACTGAAGAGTGTGCGAGCCACGTGTCCACGTGCTCGCGCAGCCGCGAAATGGCCGACGACAGTTCGTCGCTGCGCCCCGGCGCCTCGCCAAGCCAGAACGGGATGTTCGGCGGCTGTCCATGCGCATCCTCCACGCGCACACGGCCGCCTTCCACGCGCAGGATCTTGTAGGACACGTTGCCGAGCTGAAACACGTCCCCTGCCAGGCTTTCGACTGCAAAGTCCTCGTTGACCGTTCCGATCTGCAGTCC
>NZ_JBAUSA010000624.1:0-2226 GCF_049581465.1 Caballeronia sp.
TAAGGAAGCCGCCGTACGTGGATGTCATTGACGGTTTCCTGCGTTCGGGCCACAAGTTACAAGTACAACGAAGAGTCAACCCACTCGCTTAGGTTAGTCGGATCCCCGCCAACTTGATACGCTGTCAGGATGCTGCCGTCCACTTGTATCGAGAACAATTGCAGTGCGCCAGGAGATCTTCTATGGCCGCGACGACGTGCTGTATGTATCGATACATGGCGACCCGACCAACTTCTATCCGGTCGTCGCCGGCTTCGAGGATGAACGCGGCGCGGCGCGCGGCGAAGGCTACAACGTCAACTTGCCGATGCCGCACGGGTCATCGGAAGAGGTCTTCTTCGAGAGGCTCGGTGTAGCGCTGCGGGCCGTCAATCGCTTTCAGCCGGACGCGCTAGTGGTCGCGCTTGGCTTCGACATCTACACTTCGCGTTGATGAAAACTGGCTATCCTCCAGCAATCATCCACAAAGAAGACCGGTTGGCCTACTACGACTCGCTAGACGAGGCGTGCGTGAGCGGCGACTAAAGCGGCGTTACGCAACTGGTGGCGAAAAATCTAGCCACACGAGGATTGAAATGCGCCTGTTGCTCGCCCTGATTTTGCCTGGGTTGTAATTGTTCACGATCGGCTGCCCGTTCGCTGGAGTCATCTGCTTGTTGCTCCAGATCACCATCGTCGTATGGATACCGGCTGCAATCGGGTGCGTCTATGCTTTGAGCCAGTACAAGAAGGACCAAAAGATTGAGCGCGCTCTTTCGTCGCGCGGGTGATTGCGGAAACCGTCTCGGCGCGCCTGCTCGCCGCGTTGAACGGTTGCTGAAATTGGTTCCTGGTCGTCCTCACGGTGTTCCGCAGCCGAGCTGGTTTAGTACACACTACGTATGTACATTTGACACGATTCTTGCTATAGTACATACAGCGTACATACATAGCGAGGCGGATCATGCAAACCACTAAGATTTTTCGCAATGGCAATTCACAGGCGGTTCGTATCCCGGCCGAGTTGGCCTACGCGAACACTGAAGTTGAAGTTGAGATTGAGCGCGTGGGCGACGAGATTCGCATTCGCCCCGCACGTCGCTCGCTAGCAGGGGTGCTCGACAGGTTTGCCAAGTTCGGATCTGACTTCATGGCCGAAGGCCGTGGGAGCCATCAACAAGCCGAACGTGAGGATTTGTAATGCCACGCTATATGCTAGACACCAACATGTGCATTTACCTGATGAAGAACCAACCCGAGCAAGTAGCGCGGCGATTTGCTCAATGCTATGTCGGGGACGTGGTTATGTCGGCGATTACATTTGCAGAACTTGAATACGGCGTCGTTGTCTGTGCAAAGCCGTCGCGTGAGCGACGCAATCTTGCGTCGTTGATCGAGCTCATCGAGGTAGTGCCCTTTACCGCTGCCGCTGCAAGTGCATACGGTCCAATTCGAGAGGCGACTCGCGAGCGGAACAAGGACCAACTCGACAAACTGATCGCTGCGCATGCTGTCGCGTTGGGCGTACCTGTGGTCACGAACAATATTCGGGACTTCGCCGCCTATCCCGGCGTAACTGTCGAAAATTGGCTCGATTGACGCGCAGAACAGCCGCCCCGCCTACGAGGGATCCACGGAGTGACAATGTGACCGTCGGCATCGATTTCCGGCGCCTGTATCGCCGTGGCAATAGCCTGTTAGTCTCGATGCTTCCGGCGTTCTGCTAGAGGATCTTCGGCGTCGTGCAGCCAGCTAGAAGGGCGCATACCAGCGTCAGGCACAGGACCACAAATCTTGTATTCATGTAGTGTAGTTCCGGAGTTGCGGCGCAACGCCTGGCCGCAGAGCAGTCTCGAATCGCTTTATCGGCGCGAGCGGGCATAACTTGAGCCGCACACTCCATAAACACTGAGCCTGGGTCATCACGCGGCGTGGTTCCGCGTCCCAATCAGATCACTGCGCGGGCCCCCTCAATTCAAGCCGATGAACCATTCCCCCCGGCAGGAACGGCGTCGCGTCACCGCGCACCCACGCCTCATGTCCCGCGAGAAAATACGGCGACAGCGGATGCCCCGACTGCCCGCCCGGCATCTCGAAGATACCGTACTGCTCGCGCCCCGGTGACACGACCATCCTCTCGGATGCACCGAAGGTCGGCGCCTGCACCCGCGGCATGTTGAAGTCGCCCGGCAGTGGTTCGCGGGGCGCTGCGAGCCAACCGCGCGCCCACGGTAGCCACGCCGGCAC
>NZ_JBAUSA010000625.1:0-2142 GCF_049581465.1 Caballeronia sp.
GTTAACCTCTGGGTTTCAACGCCCGGAAGCATCCCGGAGGTTGATGGTGTGATGGCCGGAAAGATCCAGGCAATCCTTGCACCGCACTTCGAAAATCTTGGACTTGAAGTACCCCCGCTTCCAGAGCGTTTTGTCCCGGATCCTGACGAACAAATCGTAGCAATGCTCAAGGCGCGCCCTCCTGCGGTGAGCTTCGTGTACGGCGTTCCGCCTGATTGGGTGTTGGAGCAATGTCGTTCACAAGGGATCACCATCATGGGCACTGCGACCACAGTCGAGGAGGCGAAGGCCCTTGAGCTGGCTGACGTCGACTGCATCATCGCTTCGTCCTCGGAGGCTGGAGGTCATCGCGGCTCGTTCATCAAGTCTGCAGAAGACTCGCTTTCCGGCGCCATCTCCCTGATCCCGCAGGTCGTGGACAACGTAAAGCTGCCGGTTGTCGCCGCCGGCGGAATCGTAGACGCTAGAGGTATCGCGGCAGCGTTCGCACTGGGCGCCCAAGGCGTGCAGATCGGAACTGCTTTCCTGGCCTGTGACGAGTCGAACGCGAGTGACCCGCATCGCGAAGCGCTATTTTCTGCGGCTGCGAAAAATACCAAATTGTCGAGGGCGATTACGGGGCGGCTCGCGAGAAACATCCAGAGTGATTTCATCGACGAAATCCAGCTTAACGGATTGAGTATCCCGCCGTATCCAGTGGAAGCATGGTTCGTTAAGCAGTTGCAGGCGGCTGCCTTTAAGCAGAAGCGCTACGAATATCTGTCATTCTCGGCAGGCCAGACGACCTCACTTATCCGCCAAAAAAAGGCAAGCGAGTTGATGAACGAACTTATTCGCGAAACCCCGCGCCTTCTCGAAAGAATGTTTCGTGGTCCGGCTGCAGTGTAGCCAGATGTCCTGGAAGCACAGTTTGCGCTTAAGCAGACAGCAAGCGCAGCGCGCTGGCATGGGGAACGACGAAACACCTGGGCTGCTACGTGCGGCCCGCCGCACACAAAAGTTGGCGATTCTGATGATCCGCACAGATCGCTGATTCCGTTCACATGGCTGGTTTGAATATGTATAAGAAACAGCTATGACTAGCTCAGTCAGCTATCGGAGCCTTTGCGTGGCAAAACTGTTTTTCCTTCTAAATACACGAGATTCTGAAAATTTTGAGGTGATGGCCGAAAATGAGCCGAAAATGTCCCTAAACCATCACAGCTAGAGCGTCAGTGCGAACCCGTAAAACGTAGACTGTTCCCGCCAGTGGTCAGGAGACTGCTGGTCCTGGCGGGCACAGGGACCTGGTGGCAGGAGTCACGGGGTCTTGCACAAGTTGACGCGAACTGGATGGCAGGGAAGCTTGCCTCTTGTCGCAATTGGATCTTTGTCTTCGTGTACCTGTGAAAGCATTGGCTTGGCCAAGGCGGGCAACGGGTGCTGCCTTGGGTAAATCGTGGCAGATATCGGGCATGAGCCCGACTGAGGACAGAGTCATCATGATGATAGAGAATCGGAATACCTCCTTCCTGTTTGGAGGCAATGCTCCTTATGTCGAGGAACAATACGAGGCATACCTTAACGACCCAAACACGGTGTCGGACGAGTGGCGCGGTTATTTCGACGCGTTGCAGGGCGTGCCGGCGAGTGATGGATCAGACACAGGGGACGTCGCACACGCACCGGTCGTGTCTCGTTTTGTCGAGCTGGCCAAGCAAACGCGAACGGGTGGACGCTCGGAGAACGAGGTACTGAGTTTCGCCCGCAAGCAAGTCGCCGTACAGGCACTGATTTCGGCCTATCGTATGGTGGGCACCCGTAATGCTCATCTGGATCCGCTGCGCTGGACCGCACCAGTGCCATTGCCTGAATTAAACCCGAGCTACTACGATCTGTCCCACGCGGACATGAACACGAAGTTCAGCATGTCGGACACGTACTTTTCGGACGAAGATGCGGTGCTCGACGATTTGGTGCAGGCGCTGACAGAAACCTATTGCGGGACGTTGGGCGCCGAGTTCATGCATTTGGCTGATCCGACTCAGCGTAGCTGGTGGCAAATGCGTCTTGAGTCGTCGCGTTCAAAAGCGACCTTGGATAACGGTGACAAGCTGCACATCCTCGAACGGCTGACGGCTGCCGAGGGTCTTGAAAAATACC
>NZ_JBAUSA010000626.1:0-4619 GCF_049581465.1 Caballeronia sp.
CAGCAAGGCTCCATCATCACGGACACCCAGGAGTTCACCGCCTTTTTCCTGGAGGGCTGCAAGGCCAGCCCGCTGATTCCCATGCTGTCCCTCAACTCCGGACTCGGCGGCAGCCTGATGACGCTGATCAAGCTGTTCGACGCCGACGGCGCCCAGTCCACCGCCTTGTCAGGTGGGCGCAAGGAGTTCGATATTGGCGATGCCTACTTCACCCGCCTGAAACGGTACTCAGTCGACTACATGAGAAAGAGCGGCTTCAAGTTCTTCCCGTTGCGGGCTGACGACAAGTCCATGGCCGGCTACCTGGCCCACGCCCAGGGCCTCACCCGTCGCAAGCCAATCAATCCGCGGCCTCGCAAGGACGGCGAACCGGACTGGAGCAAAGGTATCGGAGACGAACTTCAAAGCCACGTGGCTGCCAGCGGCTGGAGCGGTCTGCTGGGGGCGGCCGCGCGAGGCTGAACGCGGGCGCGCATTTCGCCGGTCCTATGACCGTCCCGCGCGAAAGTCGCGCGGCGACATGTCGTAAGCACGGCGAAATGCGTGGTTGAAATCGGCCTGACTCTTGAACCCGAGCCCGTAAGCGATCTCGACTACCGCCTTGTTCTGAAACCGAAGCAGTTCATCGGCGGCTTCACGCAGCCTGCGGTTACGAATATAGGTAGCGAGGCCGCCCTCGTGCTCAAACAGGCGATACAAAGTGGGGCGACGCAATTGCGAGGCATTGAGCACGCCTTCGGGGCAGAGTTCCGCCTCATGCAGATTCGCCTCGATATAGCGTCGTGCCGTGTCGAACATGGCTGCGCGAGCTGCCGCACGCACATTCCCGCTCAAGCCCGTCTGCTTGCCGAAAGCGGCCACGATCAGGTAGGCACAGGTGCGTAAGGCGCGGTGCGCCTCGACCGGCCTCATGGTGGGCAGGTTCCGGCAGAGCGCGGCCAATTGAGCGGGGATCATGCGCGCGAGCGGAGACGTGTAGTCAGCAACGCGACCATGAATCGATTCCGCGCCCGGAAGGACGGCCTCCACCATCGCGCGCGGCAGGAAGAACGCCAGCACCCGGACGGCGGGGCGCACCATGGTCATCGGCTGGTTCATGTCCAGCGCGAGGATGCCTGGCACGGTTTGCAGGGACTTGCGTTGCGGGTACAAGCCCGTCACCGTTTCGACACTTCCCTCCATGAGTACATGGAAAACGTAGTCGCGCATGGTGTCGGTCGAAATTCTCGCCACCGAGCGTGTCTGTTGCACCGGATCGGTTTGAGAGTCCAGGAACATCAAGTCCTTGGCACGATAACTGTCGATCGTGCCGCGGAATCCATCGGCTACTTGCGCCCGCGTAACCGGCACGTCAAGGTTATGGCTGAGCCGGTCGCGCCAGGCGAGCATCTGCCGTTTTGGCGCTTCGTTGAGCGTGGTGAAGTGTTGATGGTCGATCCCGGAGGCAAACGGGTTGACGTCGGTGAGATGGGTTGTCACGGGTTTTTAGAATGATGCGGACGCAGAGGTCGTCCACGCTCTTGGTTTACGGCGTGGATCGAAGGCGGCTGAAGGGCGATTTGATGGGAAAGCGATAAAACCGACCTAGGGGAATTCCCTGGGTTGGTTGCCGGGACGCGGTCGGTCCGAACGGTCTTTGCCGTGTTTATGGGCACCCCCCTGACGGTTGATCGAGCGACCCGTCGGACACCATTGTGCGGACGGTTTTCCGATAGAATCCCGCTTGTCATCGGCCTGTCACAATGGGCTGTTGCGAACCGAGTTTTCGTACAGAATTCGTATGAACCGGCTCTAAGTTTTCGGCGATTCGTGTAAATCGTTGATTTTATACAATAAAATTGCTCGATTGGAGCTTGTATGTTCGGTCGTTTCATGCCCACCGAGGGCAAATTCTTCGAAATCTTCAACGCGCACGCAAAGTGCATCGTCGACGCGAGCCACGAACTCGAACTGCTGATCGACAATATGGACAACGTGGAGGTTCACAAACAGAATGTCCAGACCAATGAAAAACGTGCGGACAAACTGACGCACGAAACCATCGACCTGCTGCACAAGACCTTCATCACGCCGCTCGATCGCGACGAAATCCACAAGCTCATCACGACGATGGACGACATCCTCGACCTGATGGAAGACGTCGCCACCGCAATTTCACTGTACGACGTGCGTGAAGCGACTGCGGAAATGTGCCAGCTTGCCCACATTTGCACGGCGACTTGCGAACGCGTGCAGCACGCCGTCTCGCTTCTCGGGGACATGAAGCGTGCCCGCGAAATCCTCAAGGTTTGTGAGGAAATCGACCGTCTTGAGTCCGACGCGGATCGCGTGCTGCGTTCAGCCATGTCGAAACTTTTCCGCGAGGAAGACAACGTCAAGACGCTGATCAAGTTGAAGGCGATCTATGAAATGCTCGAGACGATCACTGACAAGTGCGAAGACGTTGCAAACATCATCGAAGGCATCGTGCTGGAAAACGCCTGAATTCAGCCCAGCCATTCACTCGATAAACGATGCATTCGATTCAACTCGCCCTCTGGGCCGTCATTACACTGGTTGTGGTCGCGCTGGTGTTCGACTTCATGAACGGCTTCCACGACGCCGCCAACTCCATCGCAACGGTTGTTTCCACCGGCGTCCTCAAGCCGCAACAAGCGGTCGCTTTCGCCGCCGCGTTCAATGTCATCGCGTATTTCATCTTCCATCTGAAGGTGGCCGCAACCGTAGGCAAAGGCACGATCGATCCCGAAATCATCGACCAATACGTGATTTTTGGGGCGCTCGTCGGGGCGATCGGCTGGAACATTGTCACCTGGCATTACGGTATTCCATCGAGTTCGTCGCACGCGCTGATCGGCGGCTTGATGGGTTCGGCGTGGGCCAAATCCGGTTGGCATTCATGGAACATGGATGGTCTGCTCAAGACGGTCGCGTTCATCTTTATTTCGCCGCTGCTGGGTTTCGTGCTCGGATCGGCCTTCATGCTGGGGGTTTCGTGGCTGTATTTCCGCACGCCGCCTTCCAAGGTGGACCGAAGGTTCAGGCGAATGCAACTGGTGTCGGCGGGGCTTTACAGCCTGGGACACGGCGGTAATGACGCGCAAAAAACCATCGGCATCATCTGGATGCTGTTGATCGCAGCCGGTTACGTCTCCGCGTCCGCCGACGCGCCACCCCTCTGGGTGATCGGCGGGTGCTACCTCTCGATGGGACTCGGTACGCTATTCGGCGGCTGGCGTATCGTGCGCACGATGGGCCAGAAGATCACGAAACTGAAGCCTGTCGGCGGGTTTTGCGCCGAATCGGGAGGGGCGATCACGTTGTTCGTGGCGTCGTTTCTTGGTATTCCGGTTTCGACGACACACACCATTACGGGCGCGATCGTCGGGGTCGGTGCTACGCAAAAGTTCAGCGCCGTACGCTGGGGCGTGGCGGGGAATATCGTCTGGGCGTGGGTCCTGACGATTCCGGCTTCTGCGATGATCGCGGCCGCCGGTTGGTGGCTGGGGCATCGGTTCCTTTGAGTCTTTGCGCGCGGGAAGGGGCTTTCGGGCTTTGCGTGAGCTTGCAAGCCCGAAACCCGCGTGCTGGGCAAGCCCACTAAATCAGCGGCGCGGACACGCCGTCCATTGCAATGATCGCGCCCGATACATAACTCGCGCGGCGGCTTGCCAGGAAGAGCGCCACATCGGCGATTTCCTCTGGCTTGGCGTATCGCCCGAGCGGTACGTTTGCTTGCCCCCTTGCCAACGCCTCATCGCGCGAAATGCCCATTCTCTCCGCTTCAAGCGCGAGCGCTTCTTCCACGCGCTCGGTCAGCGTGGCGCCGGGATTGATCGCGTTGATGCGAATCCCGAGTTTCGCGTAGTGATGCGCAAGCCCGACGCTCGCCAGCATCAACGCGGCATTCGCGGCGCCGCCCGCGATATGGATATCGCTCGCGATCTTCCCACCCATTCCGATGATATTCACGACCGCACCCGGCGCAGCGTCGGGCTGGGTCTTCCGCCGTTCGGCCATCTGCTTGAGTACCGCCTGCTGCGGGTAGATGCAAGGGAAGTACTTCGCTTCCATCGCGGCCTTGTAGGCGGCGGCATCGAGGAGATCGGGGTCGTAGCGCTTCGCCGCGCCGGCGCTGTTGATGAGGATGTCGATCGGGCCGAGCGCCGCCGTCGCTTCTTCCACCACGTCTTGCGCGCTATGGGCCTCGTGAAGGTCGGCGCGGGCAAGGTGAACGTGGAACCCCTCGGCCGAAAGTAGTTCTCGCGCGCGAGCGAGGTTGGCTGCATCGCGTGAAACGATCGCGACGCGCGCACCTTCTGCTGCAAAAGCCCGCGCGCACGCGAAGCCGATTCCTTTACTGCCGCCCGTGATGAGCACGACTTTGCCGGCGAGTCCCAATTCCATGATGTTGCGCTCCTGTCGCGGTCGATTCGACCATTGATCGTTATCGAGACAAGATAGCAGACGGCGTGGCGTGTGTGCCGTTGCGCAATATCGATTGGTCGTCGCGGATCAATAGCCGCCGTTGGCGAACTTGGCGATCGGGTCGTCGGTGGCGCTCGGGGGTGTGGGTGCGAGCGGGTTTGTCGATGCGCGCATCACGTGGGCCGCCGGGT
>NZ_JBAUSA010000627.1:0-2742 GCF_049581465.1 Caballeronia sp.
GTCGAGCATCAGGTCGTTCTGACAGACAGCTTCGAGATCAGCATTCCATTCGACCTAGGCGGCCAGAAGATCTCGCGGATAGAACTGTCGCCGCCCGTTCCGACATCGCCAAAATCGCTCGGCATGAATGGCGATCCTCGCGAGATTGGGATCGGTCTTAGGTCCTTAAAAATCCAATAACGATCTTTAAAGTGGGCGGCGTAGGATCTTCAGAAATCCCTCGTCGCCCTCTGTCCTCAACTTCCCCGCTTCAACTGAACAGTGACGCCAGCCCTGGTAGACGTTATGCGCCGTGCCGTGGAGCGCGGCGTGCGCGGGCGATCCGGCAGGGTGGCTGGCCGCCTCATCCATGTACGTCACCGAAGATCCACTCCGCATAATAGCGTCACGCGCGCCAAGCCAAGGCCCGCTTCGTGCTGTGGCAGCTAACGAACGCTGGCAAGCGCGCTGGGTGCTTGCCCCCGATCATCACCAACACAAGAGAACGATCCAATGACCCTGATTATTTACCTCGTAGGCTGGCTGATCTTTATCGGTGGGGTGTCGTGGGCGCTGGTCGCCATGCACGTGGCACAACACACCATCCTGATCGTGGCCGTGATCATGCTAGGCATCGCAGTCATCACCGGCGCCACGCGCGTGCGCAATCGCGATCGGTCATAGCGCAACCAAAAGGACATCAAGGACATCAAGGAGCACGGTGCACCGCCCAGACATCGTGCACCGCACGCGATCCGCGATCCTCGTCGCGAACGACGATCCCTACAAACTCACTGCTACAAGCTCCCTACGAGGTCGCTACATGGACCGCGAGTTGAGCGAATCCCGGATGAGCGTGATGAGCGTGTCAGGGTGTGCGGGCTTCGTCATGAAGTGCTGGAACCCTTCGCCGATACTTCGCAGGCGGTACTCGTCTTCGTCATGCCCCGTAAGTGCAATCGCCACCGAGGGCGTCAGCTTGCAACGAATCTCATGGTCACGCAGGCGCTGGATCAGATAGAAGCCGTCCATCATGGGCAGGTCAATGTCGCAAATGACCGCGTCGGGCAGTTCCCTGATCGCGGTCTCCGCGCCCTCTTCGGCATCCGCAACCGCAACCACGTCCGCCCCTTCCCCCTCAAGCAACATTCGCAATGATTCCCTGCTCTCTAAATCGTCTTCGATCAAAACGATCTTGGCATGCCCCAGTCTCGATACTTCGTTCATCATTGTCTTCGTTTAACTGCTAAATCTGGATCCCAGCACCCTTCATTCACCTGCACTTCCCGTCATCTACCTGACTTGCAAGATCCTGGCGGCTCAGCCTGAAATCCATGCGGCACCGTGTTGTACGCCGCGCGCGCCGGTGTCGAACGTCGCGCAGTTCAAAAATTCGACGGCGCAGTATGCCGTATCGCCTTCGTGCACCAAATTAGCAAAAACCAGGCCGCGTCGAGACTTTACCTGCAGAACGCCCCCGCGAACCGCTAGCACGCTGCGTTTGCAGAAATCATCAGATGTTTTAATGAGCGTCATTCCACCCGCATAAGTGATGCGCTAAGTGACACGCGACAGGTAATTTCGCGCATTGGCCACGCCTGAATTGCGTCAGGCCGGATGCTTCGGCGCCGAATGATTCGAATGCAGCAGCGCGCGATATTCGGTCGGCGTCAGCCCGACCGTCGCCTTGAATTGCCGTGTGAACGCGCTATGGTCCGTGTAGCCGCATAACGCGGCGACATCGGTTACCTTGTCGTTGGTGACGAGCAGCGCAGTCGCCGCGTCCAGTCGCGTTTTCAACAACACCTGGCGCGGCGTCAGATGGAAAACCTTATGAAAATACCGCTCCAGTTGCGCGATTGACATGTTGGCCATGGCCGCGAGGTGCGGCATGTTGAGCGGCAGCACGAAGTTATCCTGGATATGCTGAACCACGTTGGCGAGCCGGGTATACGCGGGATGGGTGCCCTCGGCCGCCTGCAGGTCGCGGGAAATGCCGGCGAGTCCGACCACCTTCCCATTGGCGTCGTGCAAAGGCTGCTTGCAGGTCATGCACCAGCCCGGCTGGCGGCCCGGATACAGATGAAGCTCCAACTGGTCGAGCATCTGGTTGCCATGCGTGATCACGGCCTCGTCCTGAGCCGTATAAATGCGCCCAAAGCGCTGCGGGAAAACTTCTTCCGCCCGCTTGCCAATCAGCGCCTGTTTGTCTTTGTGACCGCAGCGCGAAGCGAGCGCGCGGTTCACCAGCGCGTAGCGCGCCTCTTCGTCCTTCACGAAGAAGACGATGTCGGGCATTGCGTCGAAAACCGGTTCCAGCAGCCTGAAATGCTGCAGCATGACGTCAAGCGTCGACGCGCTCGCGGGCGTTCGCAACGTGGCAGGCAGGCCGGGAAGCGTCGCACCGTCATCAGTCGTGGTCGTCATTCGGTTCTCGCTGGCGTGGTCAGTGAATGCGAGTGCCGGGCACAATGCAAGCACCGGTTGCGTCAGATTATAGAGGCGCTCCGGACTCGTCAAAATGACGCTAAAGTCTCGCCATCGTCCCCGGCCGCCATCAGCGTCTCTATTCGCGCAGGGCTGAATGGCGGACGTGGCGGCGGCACGTCCCAATTGAACAGCGTGGCTGCCGCCGCGCCGCACACGCGGCCCTGGCACGCGCCCATACCGCAACGGGTGTGCAATTTCGCATCGCGCCAGGTGGCATGGACCGCCACAGCGCCGAGCGTGACGTCTTCGCATCGGCAGAGTACGGTGTCCTTC
>NZ_JBAUSA010000628.1:0-3109 GCF_049581465.1 Caballeronia sp.
CACCGCCGACAGCGCTCTCACACCGCCCACGCACGGCAAGAGTTCGTCCGACAAGGTCAATGCGTTCGTCGAACGCCTGGCCGCGCCGGCACAGGCCGCGAGTGCGGCTACCGGCATTCCGGCGCGCTTTATTATTGGACAGGCGGCGCTGGAATCCGGCTGGGGCAAGCGCGAAATCAAGAACGCGAACGGCACGACCAGCCACAACGTTTTCGGCGTCAAGGCTGGCAACGACTGGAAGGGCAAGATCACGACCGCCGTCACGACCGAATTCGTGAACGGCCAGCCGCAGAAAGTGGTCGAGAAATTCCGCGCATACGATTCATACGAATCGGCTCTCACGGACTACGCGAGCGTCCTGAAAAGCAATCCGCGCTACGCGTCAGTCGCGGATTCCTCTCGCGACGCCGCTGGCTTCGCGCACGGGATGCAGCGGGCCGGCTACGCGACCGATCCGCAGTACGCGAAGAAACTCATTTCGATCATGCGGCAGATTGTTTAAACCTGACGGGCTCGCGTCTTGCTGCATATTCAGGTTCGCGCAGGTTTAAATCGAGAAGCAGGGGTAATTCGCCGATTTCGTTCCGTTTGTGGCCGCCGGTAAGCGTTTACCATTGCCAAAACCACCTGTCTGAAAGTATTTTTGCAACGGGCACTAAATATTTTAGCCAAGGTGCCGCTAAATTAGACACCGAAGTGCCGGACCCGTTGGGTCCGGGTGGACGCTCAGGCGTTGCGGCTTGATTGACGCGCGAGCGGGCAAACGAACACGGCAAGTCCCATGAACATGAATGAGTCGAACGAATCCGACATCGCCGATGACGAATCCGATCATCACGATTTTGGTCGCCGCAATCCGCTGGAAATCGGTGTTTCCCTCCGTAACCTCGTGAACCGGGGTGACTTCCTCACCGCCAGCTACGGCACCGGGCAGATCGTCACCCGCGTGCTCGACGTCGATCCCAACGCGCAGACGTTCATCTTCGACTGGGGCGGCGTGCCCGAGCAGAACGAATACGTACTCAAAACCGAAAACCTGACCTTCGAGGCGACGCCCGATGGCGTGCGCATGCAATTCGCCACGGGCACGCCGCGGGAAATCAGCTACGAAGGACATCCCGCGTTCGAAGCGGACTTCCCGCCGGTGTTGTTCTACATGCAGCGGCGCGAGTATTTCCGCGTGGAAGCGCCCATCCTCGACCCGTATATTTGCAGCGGCCTGCTGCCGACCGGTGAACGCTTTCGCTTTGAAGTGCACGACTTGTCGCTCGGTGGCGTCGCGCTCCGGACGATGGACGCGCGTGTTGCTGCCATGGAAGTCGGCGTGATCTTGCCGGCGGTGGAATTGCATTTCAGCAATCCCGGCAAGGTGGTTCTCGACCTGCAACTGATGGCGAATCGCGAGATCATGAATTCGAAGGGCGACCGGCGCTATACGCTCGGCTTCAAGTTCCTGAGCTTGCCGGGCTCCGCCGAAAACACATTGCAGCGCCTGATTACGCAGCTTGAAATGAAGCGGCGTTCGATGGCGCGTTGATGTCCGGAGGTGACGCGCGAGCGTGTTACCTCCGTGCCACTCCCCCCGTGGCTCCATCCGTTGAACTAGACCGCATTCCCCTCGCTTCTTCGTCGATTGCCTCGCCTCACTCACGTCAATAATATCCGCAGGGCATAGCGCGTCTGCGACCTCGACCCGAATGTGATCGAGGTCCAGTTTCGTCGCGCTGCCATTAACTTTCCGCGCCATTGGCCGATATACAGCCTGAACTTCTCGTCCAGCGGCGACGCAGCTTGGTCGTTCTCCACCAGGATTCCTTGCATGTCAGAAAGCATATTCAACACCGGTATCAGTGGCCTCAATGCGGCCCAGTGGGGCCTGAATATCACCGGCCAAAACATCAGCAACGCGGCGACGCCGGGCTACTCGGTGGAGGCGCCTGTATATGTGGAGTCCTCGGGTCAGTACACCGGATCGGGCTACATCGGCGGAGGCGTGACCACGTCTACCGTCACGCGCTCGTATAGCTCGTACCTGAACCAGACGATGAACAGCGCGACTGCCACGAGCAATTCGCAGAACACGTATTTCGCGTTGATGTCGCAACTGAACAACCTCGTCGGCAGTCCGACGGCGGGGATCTCGACAGGCATGTCCTCGTATTTCAGCAGCATGCAATCGGTCTCGACCGATCCGAGCACGACCTCCACGCGTCAAAGCGCCCTGAGCAGCGCGCAGTCCCTCGCCGATCAGTTCAACGCTGCCGCCAGCACCTACGACCAGTTGCGCGAGAGCGTGAACACATCGCTGAGCAGTTCGGCAGCGCAGATCAACTCGTTCACGACACAGATCGCTACGTTGAACCAGCAGATCGCCGTGGCGAGCGCGCAGGGGCAGCCGCCCAATCAGCTGCTCGACGCACGCGACCTGGCCGTGACGAATCTAAACGCCCTCGTGGGCGTGAACGTCACCACGCAGAACGGCAACTACAACGTAACTTTCAGCAACGGCCAGCCGCTCGTGATCGGTACGTCAAGCTATGCGGTCGAGACGACCACATCGGCGTCGGACCCCAGCGAGTTGTCGCTCGCTTACGCGCCGCCAGCGGGCACCACACCGACGCCTGCAACGACCCAATACATTGCGGACTCCGCCGTCACGGGTGGTTCGGTGGGCGGGATGGTGCAGTTCCGCGACCAGAGTCTCGACCCGGCGCAGGCGCAACTTGGCGCATTGGCGACTAGCTTTGCGGGTCAGGTGAATGCGCAGAACGAAGCGGGCGTCGATTTGTCGGGCAATGCGGGAGGCAAGCTCTTCACCACCGGCGCGTCGACCGTCTATTCGAACGCGCTCAACACGGGGACCGCTGTGGTCACCGCGCAGATCGCCAATCCGTCCCAGCCGCCGAGCTCTGACTACACCCTGACGTACACCGCCGCGGGCACCTATACGGTGTCCGACAAGGCGAGCGGCGCGTCGCTGGGCTCGTTCACTTCGATGGCATTGGCAGGCCAGAGTATCGGGCTGACCCTCACGGACACCGGCACTCCGGCGGCCGGCGACTCATTCACGATCCAGCCGACGCGCGGCGCGCTGGACAACTTCGCGCTG
>NZ_JBAUSA010000629.1:0-1883 GCF_049581465.1 Caballeronia sp.
AGACACCGGCCGCGCGCTTCAGATCCAGCGCCACGTCAACGATCATGTCTTCCTGGCCGCCGACCATGCGCCGCTTGCCCAGCTCGACCAGAATGTCGACGGCCTTCAGGCCGTACTTCTTCGCGGCCACTTCGGAATGCCGCAGGAAGCTCGAGTACACGCCGGCGTAACCGAGCGCCAGCGTCTCGCGGTCCACGCGCACGGGACGGTCCTGCAAGGGACGCACGATATCGTCCGCGGCGTCCATCAATGTGTAGAGATCGGTGCCGTGGTGCCAGCCTGCGCGCTCGGCTGCGGCAATAAACACTTCGAGCGGCGCATTGCCGGCACCCGCGCCCATTCCGGCAAGGCTCGCATCGATGCGGTCGCAGCCTTCCTCCACCGCGACGAGGGAATTCGCGACGCCAAGACTCAGGTTGTGGTGCGCGTGCATGCCGGTCTTCGTCTCCGGCTTCAACACGGCCTTCAATGCGCGAAAGCGCGCGCGCACGTCATTCATGTTCATCGCGCCCCCGGAGTCGACCACGTAGATGCACGTCGCGCCGTAGAGCTCCATCTTTTTCGCTTCTACAGCGAGGTTCTCCGGCGTGGTCATGTGGCTCATCATCAGGAAGCCGACTGTGTCCATGCCGAGTTCGCGTGCGTATTCGATGTGCTGCTTCGAGATATCAGCCTCGGTGCAGTGCGTCGCCACCCGCACGATGCGCGCGCCTGCCTGGTACGCGGCCTTCAGATCGTGAATCGTGCCGATGCCGGGCAACAGCAGCGTCGCGATCTGCGCATGCTCGACCACGTCCGCGACCGCTTCGATCCATTCGAGGTCGCTGTGCGCGCCGAAGCCGTAGTTGAAGCTCGATCCTTGCAGGCCGTCGCCGTGTGCGACTTCGATGCTGTCCACCTTCGCGCGGTCGAGCGCGCGCGCGATCTGCTGCACGTTGTCGATGGAATACTGATGGCGGATCGCGTGGCTGCCGTCGCGCAGCGTCACGTCGGAGATATACAGTTTCTTGTCCATGCGAAGAGTCTCCTTAAGCCTGCACGAGCGATTGCGCCATGCGCTCCGCGGTCGCGAGCGCGGCCGAGGTCATGATGTCGAGGTTGCCCGCGTACGCCGGCAGATAGTGCGCGGCGCCCTCCACCTCGATGAACACCGAGGTTTTCAGGCCGCTGAAGCGGCCAAGTCCCGGAATGTTCAGCGGTGCATCGGCGGGGATGACGTCGAACTGCACCTTCTGCTTGAGGCGATAGCCCGGCACGTATGCATGCACAGCGGCGGCCATCGCTTCGATCGATGCTTCCACGCGCGCCTGATCAGCGAGTTCGGACAGCACATAAACGGTGTCGCGCATCATCACCGGCGGTTCGGCCGGATTGAGCACGATGATCGCCTTGCCTTTGGCCGCGCCGCCCACCGCTTCAATCGCCTTCGAAGTGGTTTCGGTAAACTCATCGATATTCGCGCGCGTGCCGGGGCCGGCCGACTTGCTGCTGATCGACGCAACGATTTCGGCGTAATGCACCTTCGCCACGCGCGAGACCGCGGCGACCATCGGAATCGTTGCCTGGCCGCCGCACGTCACCATGTTCACGTTTCGGGCGTCAAGATGATCGTCGAGGTTCACGACCGGCACGCAGTATGGACCGATCGCCGCGGGCGTCAGGTCGATCAGGCGGATGCCCGGCTTGAGCGCGCGCAGGAACGCGTCGTTCTTCACATGCGCACCGGCCGAGGTGGCGTCGAACACGAAGTCGATGTCGTTGAACACCGGCAGACGCGTCAGTCCTTCCACGCCTTCGTGCGTGGTCGCGACGCCGAGCCGCGCGGCGCGCGCCAGTCCGTCGGACGCCGCGTCGATGCCGACCATCGCCGCCATCTCCAGATG
>NZ_JBAUSA010000630.1:0-8138 GCF_049581465.1 Caballeronia sp.
GTCGCCGACGCGAGCTTGACGCCCTTGTCGCCGTCGATCTCGGCGAGCAACTCCAGATTGGACGGCAGGTTTTCACCGCCGGTCCAGTTCGCCACCCGATCGCCGGCAAAGTTCACCACGAAGTCACGCTGCTGCACGACCGAAGTGGAACCACGCTTGAAATAGAAAATGTAGTCCCACCGGTCCGCGTGGAACATGTCTGCCAGCAACGGCGTGCCGAGAATCGCTTTTACCTGATCACGCGACATGCCGACCTGCATTTGGGCGGCGGCCTCATGTGAAACGAAATTGCCCTGCACCACCGTGATCCGATACGGTGTGATGTGCTGAGCAAACCGTTGCGTAACGCTGTTGTAAGTAGAACACCCGGCCAGGACGGTCATTGTGGCGGCTGCGATCAAGGTTCCGCGCATTAGACGGCTCTCCCGGCGATTCAATAAAGATTTTGGAAACATTTCATCCTTCATTTCACCGTTCGCTCAGCCAACGCCAACGGGTGGCGCAGCAAGTTTCGGGGGTCTTTCGAAGATCGCGCCATTTCGTTCGATGATGCCCGGAACGGTAAAAACGCATTACTATGAGAACCTTGAATTGTACTCTAGGGATCCCTAGCGATGACCAATCCCGCCGATCTCAAAAATATCGGGCTGAAGGCGACCTTGCCCCGGCTCAAAATTCTGGAGATCTTCCAACATAGCCCCGTCCGTCACCTGACGGCAGAAGACGTGTATCGCAGTTTGCTACATGAAGAACTCGATATCGGTCTTGCAACCGTGTATCGCGTATTGACGCAGTTCGAGCAGGCCGGCTTACTGTCGCGTAACAACTTCGAGTCCGGCAAAGCCGTGTTCGAACTCAACGAAGGTACGCATCACGACCACCTGGTGTGTCTCGATTGCGGCCTGGTGGAAGAATTCTTCGACGCAGAAATCGAGAACCGCCAGCAAGCCATCGCGAAAGAACGCGGCTTCAGACTTCACGAGCACGCGCTTGCGCTGTATGGCTCTTGTTCGAAGGAAAATTGCCCGCACAAGAAGTAGGCTCGCTCTGCCTGCAGACTTGAAAAAAGCCGCTCTTTCGAGCGGCTTTTTCATTTAGCGCACCAACACTAAGATCAATGTTTACTTCGCGCTTACTTCGCGTTCGCCAGCGCCACCGCGGTGTCCAGCATGCGGTTCGAGAAGCCCCATTCGTTGTCGTACCAGCTCGACACCTTGACCAGCCGGCCTGACACCTTCGTCAGCGTGGCGTCGAAGGTCGATGAAGCCGGGTTGTGGTTGAAGTCGATCGAAACCAGCGGCGCCGTGTTGTAGCCCAGAATGCCCTTCAACGCGCCTTCCGATGCTTCCTTCATGATCGAATTAACCTCGTCCACGGTCGTATCGCGGGCAGCGATGAACGACAAATCGACGATCGATACATTGATGGTCGGCACGCGGATCGCGTAACCATCGAGCTTGCCGTTCAACTCGGGCAACACCAGACCAACGGCCGATGCAGCGCCCGTCTTCGTCGGAATCTGGCTATGCGTAGCCGAGCGCGCGCGACGCAGATCCTCGTGATACACGTCCGTCAGGACCTGGTCGTTCGTGTAGGCGTGGATCGTGGTCATCAGGCCGTTGACCAGGCCGATCTTGTCATTGAGCGGCTTGACGAGCGGCGCGAGGCAGTTCGTCGTGCACGACGCATTCGAAATGACCGTGTCCGATGCCTTCAGCACGTGGTGGTTCACGCCGTAGACGATGGTCGCGTCGACATCCTTGCCGCCCGGAGCAGAAATGATGACCTTCTTCGCGCCGGCCTTGATGTGCGCGCTGGCCTTTTCCTTCGTGGTGAAGAAGCCCGTGCATTCCATCACCACGTCGACCTTCAGTTCGGCCCACGGCAATTCAGCCGGGTTCCGGGTGGCCAGCACGCGAATACGGTCGCCGTCGACGACGAGGTAATCGCCATCCACCGACACCACGCCGGGGAACTTGCCGTGCGCCGTGTCGTATTGCGTCAGGTGCGCGTTGGTGTTGGCGTCGCCGAGATCGTTGATCGCGACGATCTCGATGTCATGTTTCTTGCCGTTTTCATACAGGGCACGCAGGGTATTGCGGCCGATACGGCCATAGCCGTTAATTGCAACGCGAATCGTCATGGTCAATCTCCTGATGGCTGAAAAAACTTCCAGTTCGCCGCTGCCCGTTCTGCTGCCTAAAGCCTGAGCCCTCAGGCTCAAGCTCAAGCAGCGAATCCGTTCAGCCGGCGAGTGCGGCTTTGGCCGTCTCCACGACATGCTCGACGGTGAAGCCGAAATACTTGAACAGCTCGCCAGCAGGCGCGGATTCGCCGAACGAATCGATGCCTACCACGCCGCCTTCGAGACCTACATACTTGCGCCAGAAATCCGTCACGCCCGCTTCGATCGCAACGCGCACAACACCCTTAGGCAGCACGCGCTCGCGGTATTCCGCGTCCTGGAGATCGAACGCGTTCGTGCAAGGCATGGACACGATGCGCGCGCCGATGCCTTCCTGCGCGAGCGCCTCGCCTGCCTTGAGCGCGAGTTCCACTTCCGAACCCGTCGCGATCAGGATGATCTTGCGCGCCGGGATGTCGTCGTTCCAGTCGCGCAGTACGTAGCCGCCCTTCGCCACATTTGCAATTTGTACGTCATTGCGCGGCGAGAACAGCAGGTTCTGACGCGTGAAAATCAGCACCGACGGTCCGTTGTACTCGATAGCTTGCGTCCACGCGACCGCGGTTTCAACGGTATCGGCCGGGCGCCATACATGCAAGTGCGGAATCAGGCGCAAGCTCGACGTTTGTTCGACCGACTGGTGCGTCGGGCCGTCTTCGCCCAGGCCGATCGAATCGTGGGTGAACACGAAGATCGAACGCGACTTCATGAGGGCGGCTACGCGCAGCGCGTTGCGGCTGTAGTCCGAGAACGTCAGGAACGTGCCGCCGAACGGCCGATAGCCGCCGTGCACCACCATGCCGTTGATCGCGGCGCTCATGCCGAATTCGCGCACGCCGTAATTGATGTGGTTGCCCCACTGGATGTCGCTGCTTTCGACACCCGCGCGCACGTTCTTCGACGCCTTCCAGTTCGTGAGATTCGAGCTCGTCAGGTCGGCGGAACCGCCCAGCAATTCGGGCAACGCGGCGGCGAGGCCGTCGAGCGTTTGTTGCGACGCCTTGCGCGTGGCAATGGTTTCGCCCTTCTGGTTCGCGGACTCGATGATATTTTTCGCGTCCTGCGCCCAATTGGCCGGCAATTCACCGTTCATCCGACGCACGAATTCAGCGGCTTGAGCCGAATGCTTCGCGCGATACGCAGCGAAACGCTTGTTCCACTCCGCCTCCACGCGCGCGCCTTCTTCCTTGGCGTTCCACGACGCATAGACCTCGTCGGGAATGACAAACGGTTCCCACGTCCAGCCGAGGCCCGCGCGTGCATCGGCGATTTCCTTCGCACCGAGCGGTGCGCCATGCGAATCGTGGCTACCCTGCTTGGTCGGCGCACCCTTGCCGATGGTCGTCTTGCAGCAGATCAACGTGGGTTTGTCTGAGGTCTTGGCTTGCGCGATTGCCGCATCAACTGCATCGACATTGTGGCCATCCACTGCGCGGATCACGTTCCAGCCATAGGCTTCGAAGCGCTTCGGGGTGTCGTCGTGGAACCAGTGTTCCACGTGGCCGTCGATGGAAATGCCGTTGTCGTCGTACAGCGCAATCAGCTTGTGCAGCTTGAGCGTGCCGGCGAACGAGCACGCTTCGTGCGAGATGCCTTCCATCATGCAGCCGTCGCCGAGAAACACGTACGTGTGGTGATCGACGATCTTCGCGCCGTCCTGATTGAATTCCGCGGCCAGCAGCGCTTCAGCGAGCGCCATGCCGACCGCGTTAGCGAGCCCTTGCCCGAGCGGACCCGTCGTCGTTTCGACGCCTGGCGTGATGCCCCATTCCGGGTGACCTGGCGTTTTCGAATGCAACTGGCGGAATTTCTTCAGCTCGTCCATTGGCAGGTCGTAGCCCGTCAGGTGCAGCAACGAATAGAGCAGCATGGAGCCGTGACCGTTCGACAAGACGAAACGATCGCGGTCGGCCCAATGCGGATTGGCGGGATTGTGCTTTAGGTGACGTGACCAAAGCGCGACGCCGATTTCCGCCATGCCCATTGGCATGCCTGGATGGCCGGAATTGGCTTGCTGAACGGCATCCATTGCCAGCGCGCGGATCGCGTTGGCCATCAGGCTGGTCTGGCTGGAATTCGGGATTGTCATGTCGAGTCCGGTAGGTCCTGAAAAGATCCTCGGATGATTCTGAGCGACGCGCCGGGCGGGTGGCGAAATCAACTTTTCAGCGCCCGACGCGACAAGAAACGGAGAGGATCGGAAGGCGGCCATTCTAGCAGAGGCGCCAGAAAGGCAGGCGGGCAAGGGCACAGGAACGAGGCTTGCGCGAGGTGCCAATGAGGCAAGAATGGGGTGATTGAAGCGAAGCAGCCCCCCCGCTGCCACACTCGCGTCCGGCCTGCAACCCGCAACAACCAACCCCATTGCCCACGTCCTTCCGGGACAAAGCGCCATGGCACAATAGTCTCCACTGTTGAGCGTCAAGGAGATACTGAATGACGGACCCCCGCCCCGCCGATGTGCCGTGGCTCACGCCGTACCTGACGGTGCGGGATGCCCGTGTAAGCACCGGTTTTTACGAACAGGCTCTGGGATTCACGGTGCGTGACAGTGTCAACGACGACGGGACTGTGATTCACGTCGAGATGACGTATCGCGGACAATTGATCTTGATGTTTGCGCCCGAAGGCGCCTACGGCTCGCACGCGAAGACGCCCAAAAGCACCGGACTGATGGCGCCGCAGTCGTTCTATTTGTACGTTGACGACGTCGACGCCACGTACGCGCGCGCCCTTGCGGTGGGCGCGCGTGCGCTGATTGAGCCGCAGGATCAGTTCTGGGGTGACCGTTTCGCGCAATTCGAAGATCCGGATGGTTATCGCTGGGCCGTTGCGCGTCATTTAAACTAGCCTCCCCTTCACCACCGTCACCCTACTGCCCGCGCGCCCAGGCGTTCGCGGGCGAGCCAACTGATGCCACGTTTCTTCGTTGCCGCTCCGCTCGTTGCGGGCGAAACCCTGTCGCTCCCGGACGATGTCGTCCGTCACATTCAAGTACTGCGCCTGCAGACCGGTGATGTGCTTGACCTCTTCGATGGTAAAGGCGGCGAGTATCGCGCCCATTTGTTGGAGATCGGCAAGCGCACGGCGATCGTACAGCTCAATGAATTTGTCGCGCGTGAAGCCGAGCCGCCGTATCGAATCACGCTGGCGCAGGGCGTAGCGGGCGGCGACAAAATGGACTGGTTGATCGAGAAATCGGTGGAACTGGGCGTTTCCTCGATAGTGCCGCTCACTGCCGAGCGTGGCGTGGTGAGGCTGTCAAGCGAGCGTGCCGTGCGCCGGCAGTTGCACTGGCAAGCTTTAGTCCACGCAGCCTGCGAGCAATGCGGGCGCAATCGGGTGCCGGAAGTCTCGCCAGCGAAGGATTTGCATGCTTGGCTGAACGGCTTGCCATCTGCGGGAACCGATGAGTTGAGGCTGCTGCTCTCGCCGCGTGCCGAGCTCGGGTTTGGGTCATTGCCGGTGGCAGCGCCTGCTGCGCCGATCACAATCGCAATCGGCCCCGAGGCGGGGTTCTCGCCGGGCGAAGAGGCGGCGATAGTTGACGCCGGGTTTACCTCGCTCGGCCTTGGGGCCCGCGTGTTGCGCACGGAAACCGCCGGGATTGCAGTGTTGGCAGCCCTTGCCGGGCGATGGGGAGGGTGGTGAGTGGGTGGGCTGCTAGCAATTAGTGCGGGTATATAGGGTGGAGCGGTTCTACGAGTGGCAACTGCAACCACAAGGGCTACACCCTCGCCGCGCGCTTACCACCAGCAGAACCGCCTCAACCCCGCCCGCCCAAGGGCCCGAGCGTCATGCGAACGAATAGAACACCCTGAAAGCGACTCGACGTTCCGCCCAGAACTCGCTGGCTTCGCGAAAAACGTCGAGCAAGGTTTCGCGACCTTCCTTATCGAATTTCTGAGCCACTGGAAGTGCTTCCAGCACGATCACAAAGCCAGGCTGCGAGCCCGCCTTGTGCACGAGATCGGTAAGACTGTCGTAAAGCGCATCGTAATTTTTGCCGAAATGTTTAGGAAATAGAAACGATGTCGCGATAGTTTCGAGCACTTCCTGCTTACTTTGCGCTTGTCCGCAATACGCATACAGGAAATGCTGGCCGAGTTTGTTCGCTTCGTCGGCTAGATCCTGAACCCGAAAAGCACGGATCGACTGCACGATATTCGATCGTACCGTCTTGAAAAGACTCATAGACCCCTCGTTCAATGCAGACGGCGACGGGTTCGGCGCGTCGTCGGCTTGCTTTTCTTCAGTTGCGCGGAGTCGCAAGACCCGTTGAAACATGTTGCCATCGCCGGTCGCGAAAAAATCACTCGCAACACCGTTGTCGTGCGCGTAGATGTTGTCGCTCATGCCGTTCATCCCGAAGTTATCCCGCAATACGTTTAAAACTCGCGTAGTGGTCGTCGCTATAGAAGCAGTTGTCAATCTGCCTGCGAGGGCCACCACATACGATCCGGCGTGCGCCGCGATCGCGGGCGCGCGGCGTAGGAACGGTGTACTCGTGGTAAAAACCTCGCGGATGCGACGGTAGCAAGCGCTCACGGTTGCCGAACACGATGCCGTCCTTCTCGAACGGAAACGGCCCGCCAGCCTGGATTTGCCGCAAAGTCGTCACGGCCTGCTTCGGTAACTGCGCGATCGCTACGGTTTCCTGTCCCGCCATTGAGTCGAGCGACGCGGTTTCGCGCGGCGTTTCGACCGGCGGCATGCGCGGCGTTGCGGCTTGACTTCCCGGTGCCCCGGCACTGCTTGCCGACGTCTGTGAATCCGGTCCACCTTTCCCGCAGCCGCTCAAAACCACAAAAAGCGCCACGACACATTGACACAACCACCCGCGCTTCACGAAACCTGTCCTCGCTACGAGCCTCAAGACGAGACAACCGTTGAAGTCGTAAGGGTATCGCTAATAACACCCGGAATCAACGTCGGTTCGGTGGACGCTGGCCGCTCGGTGAGGTCTCGACGCCTTATGAGCCCGCTTTATGCGGCTTTCCACGGTTTTTGAAAAGAAACCGCATCGAGGAAAGCACGAGCAAATTAGGATACGGCTGAGTTCATTTTATCGAGTTTAGGCTAATACTTTGGTCATGCGTGGTTTGGGGAGTGGAACCAAGTGTCGCCTCTCTTGGGAATCTCTCACGGTGTCTGGTGTCTGCCGGCGCCATTGCTATTTGGAGGAAAAGCAAATCCCCTGGCGTACCTCGAAGCGTGCCGGATTATCTGGCACGCTTTTTTTTGCATCAGGGGGTTGCTGGCCGCAGGCTTTGGGGTTGGGCCTGATCGCGGTGGCGGTGCTACTGGCGGTGAGTGTGGGGCTAGGGCGGAGGGGGTGCTGCTCGCGGCGAGTGTGGGGAGAGCGTTGAGTCCTTCTGCTCGCGTGGTCGTTCTGCATAAGTAGTATTTTCTTGCTTATTTCTGTTAGCCCCTATCCGGGGCGGGACTTCATTTCTTTGCAAACGCGCAAAGAAACGAAGCAAAGAACGCGTTTTAAACCGCCAATTTTTAAGTGTCGTCGTCGATCACTTCAGGCTTTTGGCACGAACGTAGCACGGCCCCCACACATCAATCCGCAGTCGAACCCCCACATCAAGACCAAACGCCGCGCACACGCTTCGCCTCCAGCGCCCCAAATGACGTAATTTCAACGTCGATTGACCCACCGACCTACATGGATTGTTAGTTCGCCCGTGTTCAACGGGCGGTTATTTGGTTTATCGGCTGTACGCCAGTATTGTTTTTACGGCGCCGGAGGCGAAGCGTGTGCGCGCCGTCCGGGCTTGAGGTGGGTGTTCAACTGAGCGTTGATGGGTGGGGGCGGAACTACGTTCGTGCCAAAAACCTGAAATGAGCAACGACGACACTGAGGTATTCGCGGTTTGAACGCGTTTCTTTGCTTCGTTTCTTTTCGCGTTTGAAAAGAAATGAAGTCCCGCCCCGGATAGGGGCT
>NZ_JBAUSA010000631.1:0-2085 GCF_049581465.1 Caballeronia sp.
TCTCAGTACCGAGCGGACAGCGGACAACGTGGCCCGATAACAAAGCGGTAGGGGCACCGTTTTGAACGTGCCGTATCGTAATTTATTTCTGTGACTGAACATGGCTAAATTCATAATCGGCAGTACCGGATTCCCCCCGTTCGACAACCCGCCGGATCTGCCCGATCGTCCCGATCCGCCGGTGCGTCGCCGTTTGACCCGCAAAGAAATAGAGCGGGATGTCCGGCCGCTCGATGTGGCGGCCAGGGAGGCGATGATGCTGTGCCTGGAGACCCACGATCGCCGGTTCGATCGCCTCCCCATCCCGGTGCGCTATCGGGCGTCGGGTGCGATTGAAGCGTGGACGATCGCTCGGAGCATAGCGGGCCGTGACGGTGCGAAACTAGCGGCCGCGTTTGCCGATCACAATCGTCCGGTCATGGAACTGCAAAGTGAACTGGATGATTTCGTCACAGGCTGTCTGGGCGAAGCCCCATTTGATGCAGATCACCGTGACCTCTGCGAGATCTACACTCAAAGCGCGATCAGTCAAGCGTTTTGGCTCAGGAAGGGGGCGCTCTATGAACCCACTTCCGCGCTGCATCGCTTGCTGGAAGCGAGTGATATTGCGAGCGATGTACCCGTGTCGCTCCTGCGCTTGCCCGCGCCGGCAATCTGTATCGTGCCGGAGCCTGCGCTGCGTGATAGCCACGATGGCTTTGAGGCTGTGATGGTGTTCGAACATGGGTCCCCGGCTGGCTGGACCGAAAACCGATGCCTTACCTTTTGTGGTTGGCCGCATGAGGATTCGCCGAAGTTGGACCTCCCTGTGACGTTCTTCAGTATAGAAGCGGGTGGCAACAACGCATCGCTTCAGCGGATCATCGCGGGGTTGTCCGTGCATTTTCCGATGGACGACGAGTCGATGGTCTTTTGGCGGCGCGCACTCGACTATGTCGTCAAGGTGTTGCTTTATCTTTCGCTGGACGTAGCGCCTGTCATTCATGAACGACCCTATAGTACGGCTCCGCGCAGGCCGGCCGCGCCGGGCAAACGCAAACGTCTTGAGCAGTTTGAAGCCCTCGAAAGCCTTTACGACCGCTACATTGTCGGACCGGCTGTGCTCCCCGAACCGTCCTGCACGTCTGCGAGTAGCAACAGCACCGATCACGAAGTGCGTGCGCACTGGCGGCGCGGACACTTTCGCATGCAAGCGCATGGACCTGGAGCTACTCTGCGCAAGCTGATCTTCGTGATGCCGGTGCTCGTGCGTGCCGACCGTCTCGGCGTAGACGCCGCGCCGTAGTGTCTTCCTGCGTGCCCAAAAGTTTCTTTTGACGCAAATACGGGCATAACACGGGCGTCAAGAAGAACGCCAGAGTTGTCTCGTGTTGCCGGATTCCGTATCCTTCGTTATCCGTTCTGCGCGACGAGGCAAAGGGTATGACGACGACTCAACCGCCCATGGGGCACGTGATCCTGGCCAACGCGGACAGCGACAGTTACCGTTCGTTGCGCCGTCGACCCATGTCACGCGCGGAGCGGTTCGAGTTGGGGAAGAGCCTGCGTGATCAGGTTCCCCGCGCCTCGATGGGTGACTGGAAGCCACCGTTGAACCGGCCTGATCCGGTCGAGCAGATCAGGCAGTCGCATGAAGGCCGGCTGGACTGGCTGATCCCGATCCGCGTCGGCCGCATGGTGGCCTCGCCCTACGGGTTCCTGCGCGGTACGGCCGTGGTGATGGCCGAGGACGTTGCGCATCTCCCCGCGACCGGCATCACCCCCGTCATTTGCGGCGATGCGCACCTGGGCAACTTCGGTTTCTACGCTTCCCCGGAGCGGGATCTGGTCATCGACTTGAACGACTTCGACGAGGCTCATCCCGGTGCCTGGGAGTGGGATCTGCGCCGGTTGGTGGCCAGCATCTGGGTGGCCGGCCGACACACTGGCGCGAGTGAAGGCCAATGCCATACGTCGGTGGCGTCCTGCGTTGCCGCTTACCGAAAGGAAGTGCGCTTCCTGGCTAACGAGCCACTGCTGTCGCGTTCCTACGAGCGGCTCGACGTTGACCGGCTGCACGAGACGGCGAGCGACACCGCCCTGCAG
>NZ_JBAUSA010000632.1:0-2250 GCF_049581465.1 Caballeronia sp.
ACGGCGCTCATGGGCGCCGGGGGTTCCGACTCGGCCCGTTGCAGCCGCTCGGTCATGCGTTCATGGCCGACCATCTTTGACACGAGCAGTTCGACCGGCAGGTCCTTCGCCAGATATTCGCCCTCGCATTCGCCATTGCGCATGACCGTGATGCGATCGGAAATTGCATAGGTCTGCTCAAGGAAGTGCGTCACGAACAGGATCGCGATGTCAGATTGTTTGAGCTTGCGCAGAACGTCGAAGAGGCGCGCGACCTCACTGTCATCGAGGCTGGAAGTGGGTTCGTCGAGGATCAGGACGCGCGCGTCCACCGACACCGCGCGCGCGATCGCCACCATTTGCTGCACGGCGATCGGATAGGTATCGAGCGACTTGGTCACGTCCAGCGAGACGTTGAGTTCGGCGAGCGCGGCTTCGGCTCGCGCATGAATGGTCTTCCAGTCGATGGCGCCACGGCGTTTGGGCTGCCGTCCGGCGAACATGTTTTCCGCCACCGAGAGATTCGGGCACAGGTTGACTTCCTGATACAGCGTGCGGATACCGGCTGCTTCCGCTTCGAGTGGCGTGGCGAAGTTGACCGGTTGGCCCCCGAGCAGGATCTCGCCCGCATCGTGCTCGTGCACGCCCGTCAGCACGTTGATGAGGGTGGACTTGCCCGCGCCATTCTGGCCCATCAGCGTGTGGATTTCACCCTTGTACAAATGGAAGTCGACCTTCTGCAGCGCCTTGACGCCTGGAAATGACTTGGACAAGCCGATGGTTTCGAGAATGGGGGAACCGGTCATATGCCTGCCCGAAATAGGAGGTTAAGAGTCCGTCGCGGAAAGCGCGACGGACTCGGGCGCCTGGGCGCGGCCTCAGTACTTGCGTTGCGGCAAGACTTGGGCGGCGACGCTCATCGGGAAGATCGTTTCTTCGGTCACGATACGCTTGGGCAGCGTCTTGCCGGCGACCACGTCTTTTACGGCGGTCATCAATTGCGGTCCGAGCAGCGGACTGCATTCCACGTCGACGTTGATCTTGCCGGCGATCATTGCTTCGAAGCCGCCCTTGGTGGCGTCGAATGAGACGACGGTTACGTCCGTGCCGGGCTTCATGCCGGCTTCTTCCATTGCCTGGATGGCCCCGAGCGCCATGTCGTCGTTATGTGCGTAGACCACGTTGATCTGCTTGCCGTAGGTCTTGGCGAAGGCTTCCATGACCTGCTTGCCACCGGCGAGTGTGAAGTCTCCGCTTTGGGAGGCGATGATCTTGAACTTCGGATCGTTCTTGATCACTTCGAGCAGACCTGCGCGCCGGTCGTTGGCGGGCGCGGAACCTACCGTGCCTTGCAACTCGACGATATTGATCGGACCCGCGTCGTTCTTATAGTGGTCTTCTAGCCATTTGCCTCCGCGGCGTCCTTCTTCGAGGAAGTCCGAGCCGATCATCGTCACGTAGAGGGAGGTATCTTTAACGTCGATATTGCGGTCAGTGAGAATCACGGGGATTTTGGCTGCTTTCGCTTCGAGCAGGATGGGTTCCCAGCCGGACTCCACTACCGGGGAAAACGCGATGACATCGACCTTCTGGGCGATATAAGAGCGGATCGCCTTGATCTGATTTTCTTGCTTCTGTTGAGCGTCGGAGAATTTCAGGTTGATTCCCGCGTCCTTCGCCGCAGCTTTGATCGATACCGTATTGGCGGTACGCCATGCGCTTTCCGCGCCGACCTGGGCGAAGCCCAGCGTAATCTTTTTGTCGTCGGCATGTGCGGTCATGCCGGTGGCTAGTACGAGTGCAGAACCAAGGAGCGCACCCAGTACTGTCCGTCGCGAATCTCTCATTGCCGTCTCCTGACTATTGTGTTTGTTTTTTTGCTGCGGCCTGATAACCGCAGGCGCGGGTTCATAACTGAGCCCAAACCAAGGTTAGCGCGGCGTCACATGACGGTCCAATCAGTTATTTCGCGTTTGCAATATCAAAACTGATATGGCCGGGGGCGCTGGCGCTTTGGGGGTAAGGTGGGAGGGGGTGCTGCTCGCGGCGAGTGTGGGGCTAGGATTGAGTCCTTCTGCTAGCGTGGTCGTTCTGTATAAGTAGTATTTTCTTGCTTATTTCTGTTAGCCCCGATCCGGGGCGGAACTTCATTTCTTTTCAAACGCGCAAAGAAACCAAGCAAAGAAACGCGTTCAAACCGCGAATACCTAAGTGTCGTCGTTGCTCACTTCAGGCTTTTGGCCCGAACATAGTGCCGCCCCCACACATCAA
>NZ_JBAUSA010000633.1:0-2034 GCF_049581465.1 Caballeronia sp.
GAGGTGTCGCCCGGCACCATCATGCGCAATCTTGCCGCTGATATCTTCTCGCTGCAGGAGAGCCTCCACGCCCTTGAACATGACCTGCTCGTATTCGACGATGTCAAGCAACTTAAGGGCTGGCTAAAGTCCGTGAAACGGTCATTAGCCACGTCGCGTTTCGACGATATGCCGTTCTAGGGGAGCGCCGCCCTTCATGCTTCTTCCGTAGTGTGGAGAAAACACCGCTTACACCGAATGTCCGCTCCTCCGTCCAATCTAGTCCTTCAGACTCGGACCTCGCGCTCGCCTATCTGGGCGATCGGCGATAAATCGTGGTCGACAGAGCCCCAAGGACAACCGATTTTTGGCGCGGCCATCAAGACCACAATTCAATGATTTGATACGTACGCCCGCAAAGAACCCGGACGTTTTGACGATCTCTGTAGAGAGCGACTCTTGGCATCTCGAGACCCCGAGGCAGCGCGGGATCTGTGATGTCGTTTGGAAGCGAGTATCAGACGCTGACCAGCAGATCTTTTCGCTTTGTCTCGGGCTTCACGTTTGTTAAGTTAGGCATACTACCGGACACGAGCTCCGCAACAGCTTCCGCAGTCGCTGCCGAGAGCGTCCAGCCTAAATGCCCGTGACCGGTATTGTAGAAAATATTGCGTCGACGACCGGAGCCAACCTTGGGCAACATGCCCGGAAGCATAGGGCGCAGGCCAGCCCACGGAATGACGCGCGCCGTCGACATATCCGGGAAATGATTACGCGTCCAATTTACGAGGGGCTGTATCCGATCCGAACGGATGTCACGGTTTATGCCATTGAGCTCAGCCGTTCCGGCCACACGGAAGCGATCAACGCCGAGACGGCTGGTTACGATTTTGGCGTTGTCGTCAAGCAGGCTGATCCAAGGCGCGGCTTGCTGGCTTCCAGTCTCGTCCAGGCAGACCGTGATCGAATAGCCCTTCACCGGATAGACGTTCACGTGGTCTCCTACATACGCGGCCAGAGCACGGCTTCCGACGCCCGCGCAGATCACTACCCGGTCGAAGACATCCGTATCAGGCTGACCTTCGCGCGTGAATGCAATCCTCAACTCGCCATCCGCGCCCTCGGAGATCGACTGCACACTCGAGTCGTAGCGGAACTCGACACCCAAACGCACGCAGGCTTGCGCAAGACCATGCGTGAACTTATGAATGTCGCCGGTCGAATCTGACTCGGTGAAGAAGCCCCCGTGGAACTGCCCATGAAGTGCGGGCTCAAGGGTGCGGATTTCGTCAGGCGTCACCGGGCGCCGGTCGAGGCCGCCTTCACGTAACAATGCATTGACCTTCGTGGCCGCTTCGAACTCCTTGCGGGTAGCGTAGAAATGCAAGATGCCACGTCGTTCAAGGTCGAAATCGATTTGTTCCCGCTCAGCGATCGAGAACATATGCTGGCGCGCGGCGATGGCTAGCCGCACTGTTTCGATCGTGTTGCTGCGATAGTTCGGAATTTGGCGCAGGAACTCGCCGATCCAGCTGTACTTGTGCCAACTCGGCCGCGGATTCATGAGGAGCGGTGCGTCGCGGCTAAACATCCAGCGCAGGCCTTTCAGCACTGTAGACCGGCTGTTCCAGACCTCAGCGTTGCTGGCCGATAGTTGACCGCCGTTGGCAAATGACGTTTCCATTGCCGCATAGCGATGACGTTCGAGAACGGTGACGCGGTAACCGCGCCGAGCGAGGGCGTAAGCAGTGGTGACGCCCGTAATTCCGGCGCCAATGATGGCAATTTGGGACATGACATGGTCCAGGGTTCGTTGAGCATCGCCGGCCGATATTTACCGGCACCAATGCCCCATCTGTCCATGTACCTGAGAGTTTCGCTAGCACCGGTTACGGTAATAGCTCCCCTTCGGTGGGCGCGCACGCGCCGCTCTCCAGATGTTCTCGCTGCACGGTCCTTTTGCCTGAGAGTTTCCGGGGCGGTTGCTCCGTCGGCGTCGTCACAAACGGCTGACGATCTCTCCCGCGCTGCATTGCAGAACGGCATGACAATACC
>NZ_JBAUSA010000634.1:0-8953 GCF_049581465.1 Caballeronia sp.
GACACCGGCCGGGCATTCCTCACTGCTGCAATGCGGCGCGAACTATTTGCACCCGGCCAACCGCTCGATGCAAGCCGCGACTACATCATCATTCCCGACGGACTAGGACGTGGCGGATCAAGCAAACCCAGCGATGGCCTCCGCGCGAAATTTCCGCAGTATGGCTACAACGATGTCGTTCAAGCACAGTACCTGCTTGTCACGCAGGGATTACACATCGATCATCTGCGCCTCGTGCTAGGTACGTCTATGGGAGGTATGCAGACATGGCTTTGGGGCGAGCGCTATCCGGACATGATGGACGGCCTGATGCCTATCGCGAGCCAGCCAATCGCCATGGCCGGTCGCAACGGGTTCTGGCGCCAGATGATTATGGATGCAATTCTGCGAGACCCCGACTGGAACGATGGCAACTACACGCTACAACCCATCCAGTGGCTGCGTGCCCTGCCGATCTATACGCTCATCACGAATAACGCCGCACGCATGCAAGAACTATCGCCTACGCCGGAGACCGCTACGTGGTCCTACGATGTGGCCGTCTATAGCAGTCGTCAATACGACGCAAACGATGTCCTGTACTGGTTCGAATCGTCGTGGGACTACAACCCCGAAGCCGCGCTCGGGCGTATCAAGGCGCAGCTTTTCGCCGTCAACTTCGCGGACGACCTGACTACTCCGACCGATCTCGATACCCTGCAGCGTCTCGTCCCGCGTATCCCTCATGGCCGTTTCGTCGAAGTGCCGGAGAGTAAGGGTTCCTACGGGAATCAGACAGTGGAGCATCCCGAAGTCTGGACACCTTATCTCAACAATTTGCTACAGACATTGCCTCCGGATTCGCACTGAGACAACACCTTCAAAACAAGTTCCAGCGAACCCCATACCCCGATGTAATTGAACGGCGTACGTTGTTATAATCTTCTCAATCTGCGACCCGAATATAACAACTAGAAACAACCGCACCTATTCCGCGAGTAACCCCTGGCATGACCAAGACCGAAAGACTGCGGGCTCTTTCCGACGCGTTGAGAGAACAGAGCGTGCTGCGCCTTAGAGACGCGGCGACGTTGCTGGATGTATCGGAGATGACGGTTCGTCGTGACATCGCTGCAAGCCCAGGCAACTTCACGTACCTGGGCGGCTATATTGTTCGCGCGTCTGACGTCCCGAATGCGGCGGGCTATACCATCGATGAAGAGAAGGATCATTTCGCCCAGGCCAAGGCGGAAGCATCGGCGGCAGCCGCGCAACTGCTGACCGACAACGAGACCATCTTTATAGATTGCGGCACGACACTGACCACGCTCGCACGGCTGATTCCCGCCGACATGCATTTGACGGTGGTCTGCTATTCGTTGAATGTCGCGGAGATCCTGCGGCGCAAACCCAATGTGCGAATGATTCTATTAGGCGGCGTTTATGCGGCGTCGTCGGATTCGTTTTCCAGCGATGAGAGTATCGAGACGTTGCGCCGCATGGGCATCAACAAGGCGTTCATGTCTGCTGGCGGCGTCGACGAAAACCGCGGCGTGACCTGCTGGAATTTTCACGAGGTGGCGATCAAGCAAGCGGCCATGGTCAGCGCGGTAGAGAGGCATCTGGTAGTGGACGCCAGCAAGCTGGGCAAGGTCAAGGCCGTCCGCTTTTCGCAACTCAGCGAATTTGATTCGTTGATTACGGAAAAGGGCCAGGTTCTACGGAAGACCCTGGCCCCTTAAGCTAGTCAATAAATCTTATGCAGCGCTGTTATGCGGCGCCGTTATGCAGCACGACGGCGCCCGAGTGCAAACAGCGTTCCGGCAACCAGGATAAACGCGCCAATAATTACCTTCTGCCACGTGGTGGGGACACCGATCAGGATCAGGACGCTGTTGATGAGCGTAACCAGCACAACGCCGAGCAGCGTTCCAACCACCGTTCCCGTTCCACCGGTAATGCGCGCTCCGCCAAGAATCACAGCCGCGATAACGTCCAGCTCCGTCCCAACCAGATCGAACGGATTGGCCAGCCGGTTCGTCGAGACGTGAAGAATGCCTGCGATGCCAGCCAACATGCCCGTATAACCGAACACGAATAAGTGAATGCTGCGCAGGTTATAACCGAGCCGTTCGGCAATCGGCAAGCTCCCGCCCATGGCATACACGCCACGACCCATCATGGTTCGATTAAGCAGCCACCACGTCACCACGGCTGCTATAAATAGCGCCAGCACCGACACCGGCAGAACCGCACGCAACCCGTCGCTCGTTTGATAGAAAAACAGCGGCAGGCGGCCGAAACTGTCCATGCTGTGCGGGATATTCATGAAGAACTGCGTCCCGACAAACGTCAGCAACAGTCCGCGATACAAATACTGCGTTCCGATCGTGACGATCAGCGAAGGCGCTTTCAACCGGTGCACCAACGCGCCGTTAATCAGCCCGAGCAACAGTCCGCCAACTGCACCCGCCATCAGGATCAAGACGAACGGTGCGTCCGGCCACCAGGCAAATACCGCCTTGGTGAGCGAATACATCGTAAAGGCCGCTATCGCCGTGAACGACACGTCGATACCCCCGGACGCCAGGACAACGAGCGTGCCGAGCGCGAACAACGACACAGTCGTGCCGGAGTGCAGCAAGTCGAAGAGTGTCGCGAACTGGAAAAAGCGCGGGTTCAACGTGCCGACAATCAGGCACGTCAAGAGGATCAGCCCGAGTGTGAACCACTCGGGGTTACGCGCCAGCCGCGCGGCCAGACTCAGCTTGTTCACCTTGGGCGCGACCTCGACCGGGGCCGGATGCAGCGATGACGCTGCCTGCGAAGACTGAGCAACGCGATGAATTGACTCGCTCATGCTGCCTCTGATAATAGTGCGTGATAAAGATCCGCTTCGGTCAACTGCTCCGCGCGATATTCGTTTGCGACGCGGCCCTTCTTCATCATCAGGATGCGGTCGCAATTCTGCAGCAGTTCAGGCAGGTCGTCGCTGATAAGGATAATGCCGATACCCTGCTCCGCGAGCCGCTGCATGATGCGGTAGATGATGTCCTTCGACCCCACGTCCACACCTACCGTGGGTCCGTGCAGGATCAGGACGCGTGGGTCGATAGCAAGCCAGCGGCCAATGAGCACGCGCTGCTGATTGCCACCCGAGAGCGACTGCACCGGCTTGTCCACATCAGGCGTTGCGATCTGCAGGTCCTTCACGGTGCGCTCGGCCAACTCATGCGCGCGACGCCGGTCCACTTGCCCGAAACGATCGCGCAAGCTTGAAATCATTGCGGTAATGACGTTGTCGCGGATGGATTTATCGAGGAAAAGACCTTCGTTCAGGCGGTCTTCCGGCACGTAGCCAATACGCTGCCACTTCGCATCCGACGGCGTCTTGAGACGCACGACCGACCCGTCCAGGGTCACGGTGCCGCTGTCCGAAGGCGCCACGCCTGCCAGCGCGCGGGCGAGTTCATTGCGGCCCGAATCCAGCAAGCCGGTGATGCCCAGGATCTCTCCGCGGTGGAGCGAGAACGAGACATCGGCGAACTGACGCGCACGCGACAAGGCTTTGACATCGAGTACGACCTCACGGCCGTCCATCACTGCGGCCTGCCGATATCGCTCACTGGACAATTGCTTGCCGGTCATCAATTCGCCAATCTGCGCCTTCGTGAAATTTTCAATCGGGCCTTGCGCCATCTTCTGGCCGTCCCGCAGGACAATGACCTCGCCGCCGATTGCGTAGCATTCGTCGAGCTTGTGACTCACGAACAGCACGGCGACGCCATCCGCACGTAATTTGGCCAGTACTGCGATCAGGTTATCGACTTCTTTCTGGGTCAGCGAAGTCGTGGGCTCGTCCATGATGACGAACTTCGCCTGGCTCGCAATGACCCGTGCAATGGCAACAAGCTGACGGGTTGCCAGCGGCAATTGCTCGATCAGCGTCGAGAGGAAATCGGCATCGCCGGGGAGCCCGACCGCTTCGAGCGCCTTCGCCGCGGTGCGCATCAGCGCGCGGCGGTCGAACGTGCGCCCGAGACGCCCGCTGTGCTCGGCGAGTTCGACGGTCAACGCGACGTTTTCCGCCACGCTCATGTTCGGGAGCAACGACAGGTCCTGATAAACCGTTTCGATTCCAGCCGACAACGATTCCAGCGGCGTAAGACGCGCATGATGCACGCCTTCGATCACAAGCTCACCCTCATCGGGAGGCTGTGCGCCGGAAATGATCTTGATCAGCGTGCTCTTGCCGCAGCCGTTCTCGCCCAGCAGGTGATAGATCTGCCCGCGTTCGAACGAAAGGCTCACGCCGCGCAGCGCATACACGCCCGTGAAACGCTTATGGATATCGACGACTTCTAGCAGCGGCGCTGTACTCGGAGCTGTACTCATCATTAGGCCTTGCAAACAGGGCGCGCATGACAGTCACGCGCGCCTTCCTACTTATTGAAAGTCAAATTCAGAACGAATACTGCTTGTAGTTGGTCTTGTCGACATCGACCCAGCCGGTGCCGCGCACGATAATGCCCTTGCCCGGTCCCTTGCTTACCGTGACCTTGTTGTATCCAACAATGCCGAGGTCCGCGCCGTTTTCAACCGTCTTGCCTTCGATCAGCATTTGCGCGATCTTGTTCATGGCGAGGCCTGCAAGCTTAGGATCCCAGAAGGCAATGCCATTGACCGCGCCGCTCTCGAGGAACTTGCCCGCTTCCGTCGGCAAGCCGGTGCCATACACGCAAATCTTCCCGACCTTGCCAGCTTCTTCCACCGCACGGCCGATGCCGATCACATCCAGCGACGACGAGCCCTGGAAGCCGGTCAGGTCCGGATGCTTGCGCAGCACTTCCTTCGCAACCTGGTAAGCCTGTTCGCCGTCGTTGTTGGTCTCAAGCTTCGGCTCGACCAGATCCATCTTCGGATACTTGGCCTTCGCGTTGTCGATACCACCGTCGGCCCACTGGACCTGCGAGCGGCTGCCGAGCGAGCCAACCAGCACCGCCCACTTGCCTTGCGCGCCCATGCACTTCGAGAGACGCTCGTTCAACCCCGCGCCGTACGCGGAGTTGTCGAACGCTTCGATGTCGACCATCGTGTTCTTCTCGTTGTCCGCTTCATGCGTGACCACCTTGATGCCGCGATCCATCGCCTTCTTGAGCGCGGGTTCGAGGGTTGGCGGATCGAACGGAACGACCGCAATCGCCGTGACCTTCTTCGCGATCAGATCTTCAATGATCTTGAGTTGCTGCGCCGCGTCCGCGCGTCCCGGTCCGGTTTGATAGGCGTTGATGTTTGGATTGTCCTTGGCGAATTCCTTCACGCCTTCGTCCATCCGGTTGAACCAGTTGATGCCAGTGACCTTCACGACCGTGACGATCGTTTCATTGGTCGCGGCCTGCGCGGCAGCAATGGCGCCGGCCATGAGCGCGACGGCGGTGAGTGCAGTAGCGATGCGGGTGAGTTTCATGCGTTGTCTCCGTTATGGTTCATATATGCTGCACATGAGTTCAGGTACTGCGGTAAAACATTTTCAGATCGATACCGGTGGCTTAGGTAACCTTCTCAGGCAAGCTTCCTAGTCAACCTTCTTAGGTAACCTTCTTAGGCACCTTTGAAGCGGGCGCTGCGCCGCCGAGCCCGAAGATCGAACGCACTCGTTCGCCACCCGCCAGCGCAAGCGACGCCAACAGCAGGAAGCCCCATGCGCAGTCGCCGAAGAACTGCGACACGCCGAGTAAGTTAAAGAGGCTCGACAGGAATTGCAGCACGGTCGCGGCCAGGAACACGCACGTGATCCGCCCGTAGCCGCCGGCCGGATTCACGCCGCCCATCACCGCAATCAGGATGGCAATCAGCAAATAAGAATTACCATAGTCCCATTTCGCGCTAGACGTATGCGTCGCGCTGATCAGGCCGGCGAGCGACGCGAGCACGCCGCACACGCCATACGTCAGGATCAGCATGCGGGCGCGGGGAATGCCCGCGTAGAACGCCGCCTTGGGGTTCGTGCCCATCAAATAGAGTCGCAAGCCGAACGGCGTGCGCTTCAATACCCAGCCCAGCAAGAGGACCGCCGCGACAAAAATCCACAGCGCGATGGGGACTTGCAAGAAGGTGCCGTTGCCAATGTCGGAGAGTGGATCGACGTACTCCACGCGCACCGATGCGCCGTTGCTAAGCACGACCGCAATGCCGGTAAACAGCAGCGACGTACCAAGCGTGCAGAGGATTGGCGTCAAACTCAGCCGCGCGATAATCACGCCGTTCAACAAGCCGCCCAGCACGCCGATTACGACCACGACGACCGCGAAGACCGCGGTATAGAGCGCTGGCGAGTTGTCGGCGGAGACGAGCATCGGCAGCACTTGCGCCGCGATCATCCCGGACAGGTTGGCGAGCGCCACGCCAGACAAGTCGATGCCGCCATTACCCGAGATCATCGACAGCATGATGCCGAGCGCCAGTAAGCCGAGTTCCGGCAACTGTCCGCCCATCGACTGAAGGTTGTCGATATCGACGAACTGGCCGTGTGACAAAGCGGTCGCGACAATCACGACCAGCAAGTTCACTATGACCAGGAAGTTGAGCTGCCGGTCAGCAAGTAGTTTCGGTGCGTTCATGGATGCGCTCCGCTCATGAAGGTTGGACCGATAAAACCGTGGACCCCGCGCTTTCACTCAGCACCGCTTCGATCTCCTCACGCTTGGGCATGGAAGGCGCGGTGCCAGCGCGTGTCACCGAGAGGCTTGCGAGCGCGCAGCCAAAACGCACGGCGTCAAGCGCAGCTTCGCCACGCGCAAGCGCCGCTGCGAAGCCGCCGGTAAAACCGTCGCCGGCTCCCGCTGTCTCGACCACTGGCCCGCATTTGAAGGCCGGCACGAGGACCGATTGATGGCGCGTATGAAACAGCGCGCCTGCTTCGCCCAGCGTAACGATGACCGCGCGAACACCCTTCGCGAGCAAAGCGTCGGCTGCGCGACGCGCATCGTCAACGGACGCGATCGCGATGCCGGTCAGCGCCGTGGCTTCGGTCTCGTTCGGTGTGATGTAGTCGCATAGCGGAAAGATGTCGTCGTCCAAATGCAGCGCAGGCGCCGGGTTGAACACCGTCGTCACGCCGTGCCGACGCGCAAGCTCAAGGCCGCGACGCGCCGCTGGAATGGGTTGTTCCAGTTGCGTCACGAACACCGCCGCCGCCGCAATGTCGGACTCGATCGCTTCCACATCTTGCGCGCATAAACTGCCGGCTGCGCCCGCCGCAACGATGATTGCGTTGCCGCCGGTCGCTTCGTCGACAAAGATATGCGCCGCGCCCGTTGCCATGTCGTTCATGGATACCGCACGCGCCGTGATGCCTTCCGCGGCCCAGGTCGAGCGGGCGATGTCGCCGAACGCATCGGCGCCCAAGCGCGTGCAGAAGATCACGTCTGCACCGGCGCGCGCTGCGGCCACGGCCTGATTCGAGCCCTTGCCGCCCGGGCCCATCGCGAATGCGGAACCGGCAATGGTCTCGCCCAGGAGAGGCATGCGACTGGCCCGAAACGTCAGGTCCGTCACATAGATGCCGAGAACCACGACGCGGCCCTTCACGACCCGCTCCTTGCGGCGGCGGCCGGCGCATCGGGCGCGAGGTCCACGCCCTTCTTGAAGATGAAGCAGCCATAGCCGCGCGCTTCGCCGGTCGCGATCACGCAATAGGCCTTTTTCGCGCGCTCATAAAATGCGAAGCGCTCGATGGAGGCGAACGGCGTCGAGCGGCCTTCAGCAGCGTCTACTTCGATTTGCGCTTCGCGTTGCACGGCCGGAAGCGTGGCCGCGTCGCCGACCACTTCCATGCGCTCGGCGGGATGATCGACGAAGCTGTCGAGCGGCAACACCGACAAGACCGCGCGGATCGCACGCGGCGCATCGGCGCCGTCCAGACGCAGGACGTGACCCAGCACCGTCTGGCGCGCGACCGAATCGGCGGGAAAGTTGGCGTCGCAGATGACGACTTCGTCGCCGTGACCCATCGCGCACAACGCGTGCAGGATATCCGCGTGTAGCAGCGGATCAATATTCTTCAGCATTCTGTCTCCTTCATGCCGGGCACCTCGCTCGCCTGGACGAGCCCGGTGCCCTTCAAGTTTTCATCGAGTCCCGGCTACCCTTGCCTGTTCGGCTCAGTCGCCGTACGGAATCCAGATGTTCTTTACCTGCACCGCCTGACGCAGGAACGGCAAACCTTCGCTTGCGCTGTCGAACCAGTCAAAGGCCCGGCCATGGTCGACAAACGTGCGCTTGAGGTTACCGACCGATTCACGCTCTGCCATCGCCGATACTTCCGCGCCGCCGAAGCACCAGAGCGCGTCGACATCGTCGTGTTTCGCAAGCGTCTGGGCCAGCGCGTGACGCTCGCCCGTCACGATGTTCAAGGCGCCCGCCGGCACATCCGACGTCTCGACAACCTGATACAGGTCGGTCGCCATCAACGGACATGTTTCGCTCGGCACCGCCACTACGCGATTGCCCAAAGCAAGTGCGGGTGCAATCAGCGAAACCAGGCCGAGCAAAGGTGCTTCATCCGGACATACGACGCCGATCACGCCAATCGGTTCGTGCATCGCGAGCGCGACACCGCGCAACGGTGGCGAATGAATAGCGCTATCGTACTTGTCGGCCCATGCACCGTAAGTGAACAAACGCGTGATGGACGCTTCGACTTCACGCGCGGCCTCGGCGGAAGAAACGCCCGTCCTGGCAACCAGTTGCCGGGCGAATTCCTCCGCGCGCGTCGAAAGATTCTCGGCGAGGTAATACAGTACCTGAGCGCGGTTATGCGTGCTCGCCTGCGACCACTTTCCAGCACTGCGTGCGGCGGCGACGGCATTGCGCACGTCCTTGCGATTGCCCTCGCCGACTTCGCCGACGACCGTCCCGGACGGTGCGCGCACGAGTCGCGTATAACCACTGTCCGGACGTACCTGCTTGCCGC
>NZ_JBAUSA010000635.1:0-14714 GCF_049581465.1 Caballeronia sp.
GAACAGCACCGGCGGGCGCGCCGCAATGGCCGGCAATCCGCATAACGAATTCTTCCTGATGGGCGTCCAACTCGGGCTGGTCGGCATCGCACTGTTCATCTGGTTTTTGGTTGCAGTCGAGCGGGAGTGCCGGCGGCTGGAACGGTTGGAGCGAACGGTGGTGTACGGCTACTTGTTTGCCTTCGTGCTGGGCTGCTTCGCTAATTCGCTGCTGCTCAATTTCACCGAAGGCAACCTGTTCATTTTCCTGACCGGAATTTTGCTGTTCAGCGGCCGCCGACGCAGCGATGGGACGCCGCAGGCCGCCATCGCAAATTGAGGCTTCAGGGATCAGGGCTCACAACGAAAAAACCCCGCAAACCGTTACTGGTTGCGGGGTTTTGAACAACTTGGTGCCGGCTGCAGGACTCGAACCCGCCACCTTCTGATTACAAATCAACTGCTCTACCTGATGAGCTAAGCCGGCGAAGTCAGCGATTTTACTTCATTTGACGACTTTGAGGTGGCCTCGGCCCGGTGATTTTGATCCATCGTCATCGGGAGACGGCGAATTGTTGTCATCCTGCGCCGATGCCATCGCATCGCGATGTTCGACTCGCTCATGCTCCGCCTCGCCCGGCACGAGTTCCGACGACCGCGGACCCTCCGCGCCCGACACATCCGGCGCCGCTGCAAGCGCTGCGGGATCGACGGGAAACGCCATGCCCTGGCCGTTCTCACGCGCGTAAATAGCCAGCACGTTGGCGACCTGCACCTCGATCTTGTGCGACTTGCCCGAGAAACGCGCGCTGAACTCGATCCATTCATTGCCCATCTGCAACTGGCTGGTCGCCTCGAAGCTGATGTTCAACACGATCTCGTCGTTGCGCACGAACTGGCGGGGCACGCGCGTACCGTTATCGACCCGAACCGCAATATGCGGCGTGAAACCGTTATCCGTGCACCATTCATAAAGCGCGCGCAGCAGATACGGCTTGGTGGAAATCTCTTGCATCGACTTTCCTCTACTGCAGCGAGACGCGACCGGTCGAGCCGGCGCGCGCCGCTGGCGAACACATTACCGACGCATCACCTTTTCCGAAGGCGTCAGCGCTTCAATGTAAGCCGGCCGGCTGAAAATCCGTTCGGCGTATTTCATCAACGGCGCAGCGTTCTTCGACAACTCGATGCCATAGTGATCCAGACGCCACAACAGCGGCGCGATCGCGACGTCGAGCATCGAGAACTCCTCGCCGAGCATGTACTTGTTCTTCAGGAAAATGGGCGCGAGCTGCGTCAGGCGATCACGGATGGCGTTGCGCGCCTTCTCGTGATTCTTTTCCGCCGCCTTGCCCTTTTCGTTTTCCAGCGTGCCCACGTGCACGAACAACTCTTTTTCGAAGTTCAGCAGGAACAGGCGAGCGCGAGCGCGCTGGACTGGATCGGCGGGCATCAATTGCGGATGCGGAAAGCGCTCGTCGATGTACTCGTTGATGATGTTCGATTCATACAGGATCAGGTCCCGCTCGACCAGGATAGGCACCTGACCGTACGGGTTCATCACCGCGATGTCTTCCGGTTTGTTGAACAGGTCAACGTCGCGGATTTCGAAATCCATGCCCTTTTCGAACAACACCAGTCGGCAGCGCTGGGAGAACGGGCAAGTAGTGCCGGAGTACAAAACCATCATAATTAAAAGTCCCTCAGAAAACATAAGGGCCAGCGTGCGAAAAGCGCCTTCTATGAGGCGCTTCTACGCACGCTGACCCACACCGATCGCGGCGTGTTATTTAATCTGCTTCCAGTATGCCGCGTTGAGGCGCCACGCCAGAAAGCTCAATATGCCCAAAAACAAAAGAACCCAGACACCCAGCTGTTTTCGCGTCTGCTGGGCAGGCTCCGCCATCCACGAAAGGTACGAAACCAGATCGGCCATAGCCGAATCATAATCTACTCGCGACATTGTTCCCGGAGTCACTTCGGTATAACCCGCGAAATGTTTGACTTTTTCGCCGGTTTTCTCGTCGACATCGGTCTCGAATTTTGCCGTCCGTACGCCCTGTAACTCCCACAGCACGTGAGGCATGCTGACGTTTTCATACACGAGATTGTTCCAGCCGGTCGGCCGGGTATCGTCGCGATAAAAACTCCGCAAATAAGTGTAAATCCAGTCTTTGCCGCGCGCCCGGGCTTCCACCGACAAATCCGGCGGCGCCGTCCCGAACCATGCTTTTGCGTCGTCCGGACGCATGGCGACCGTCATCGTATTGCCGATCTTGTCCGTGGTGAAGAGCAAATTCGCCTGGATTTCCTTCGGGTCGATGCCGATATCCGTCAACCGGTTGTAACGCATCAAGTTAGCGCTGTGGCAATTCAGGCAGTAGTTTACAAACAATTTCGCGCCGTGTTGAAGCGAAGCGAAATTGTCGGCGCTGTCCGGAGCGGCATCGAGCGGGAAGTTTTCGTCCGCGTGCGCCGGCGCGGCGCCGAACGCGATCAGTGCCGCGCCCATCAGCGCGAGTGTAGAAAGCCATTTTTTCATCGTAGTGTCTCCTGTTGGCGGGCGGCGGTCAGTGCTTGAACACCACGCGGTCGGGCGGCTGCTTGAAGCGGCCGCGCGTCGTCCAGAAGGGCATGCCGAGGAAAAACGCGAAATAAATCAGGGCGCAAATCTGCGCGAGCAACGTGCTGGCCGGCGACGGCGGTTTTGTGCCGAGATAGCCAAGCAGCAGGAACGCGAACACGAATATCCCGTAGAAGATCTTGTGGAACAACGGGCGGTATCGGATCGATTTGACGGGACTTCGGTCGAGCCACGGCAGGAAGAACAGCGACACAACCGCCGTACCCATGACCACCACGCCCCAGAACTTAGATTCGGTCGTCGCCATAAAGATGACGATCAGAAGCGCCAATACCGGCAAACCGATGCGCCATTTTCCACGCGCCCGCAACAACGCCGTCACGCCGAGCAGCGCGACCACGACCATCAGCACGATCTTGAATGGATCGGTTGTGGCGCGAAGCATTGCGTAGAAAGCCGTGAAATACCAGACAGGCGCAATTTCCTGCGGCGTCTGCAGCGGATTGGCCGGAATGAAATTGTTCGCTTCCAGGAAGTAGCCGCCCATTTCCGGCGCGAAGAAAACAATTGCGCAGAAGATCAGCAGGAACACGCAAACGCCCATGAAATCGTGGACGGAGTAATACGGATGGAACGGGATACCGTCGAGCGGAATGCCGTGCTCGTCCTTCTTCGCCTTGATCTCGATGCCGTCGGGATTATTCGACCCCACTTCGTGCAGTGCCACCAGATGCGCCACCACGAGGCCAATCAGTACGAGGGGAATTGCTATGACGTGAAACGCAAAAAAGCGGTTCAACGTCACGTCCGACACCACGTAATCGCCGCGAATCCACAGCGACAGATCCGGCCCGACAAACGGAATCGCGGAGAACAGGTTCACGATGACCTGCGCGCCCCAAAAGGACATTTGCCCCCACGGCAGCAAATATCCGAAGAACGCCTCGGCCATCAGGCAAAGGAAAATCGCGCAGCCGAAAATCCACACGAGTTCACGCGGCTTGCGATACGAGCCGTACAGCAACCCGCGGAACATGTGCAGATAGACCACCACGAAGAACATCGACGCGCCCGTGGAATGCAGGTAGCGAATGAGCCAGCCCCACGGCACTTCGCGCATGATGTACTCGACCGATGCGAACGCCAGCGTCGCGTCGGGCTTGTAGTTCATCACCAGGAAAATGCCGGTGACAATTTGCAGCACGAGCACAAGCAGAGCGAGCGAGCCGAAGAAGTACCAGAAGTTGAAGTTTTTCGGCGCGTAGTACTCGGAAACGTGCGTTTTCCACGTCGAGGTCAGCGGAAAGCGCCGGTCGATCCAGCCGAGAAGGCCGGTGGTCTCAACATTTTTATCGGTGCTCGCCATTACGCGTCTCCCTTTTCGTCCCGGCCAATCACGAGCGACGTCGCCGAGGTGAACATGTACGGCGGGATGTCGAGGTTTTGCGGCGCGGGCTTGTTCTTGAAGACACGACCGGCGAGGTCGTAGGTCGAACCGTGACAGGGGCAGAGAAAGCCGCCGGGCCAGTCGTCCGGAAGATTGGGCTGCGGGCCTTCCTGAAAGCGCGGCGTCGGCGTGCAACCGAGATGCGTGCAGACGGCAACGGCGACAAACAGATTCTTGTGTTCGGGACGCGACCGGTACTCGTTATTGCAGTACGCGGGCAACGGCATCGTGAATTCTTTCTTGGTGTGCGGATCGGCGACTTCGTTATCGGCCTTTTTCACATCGGCCATTTGTTCGTCGGTGCGGTTCACGATCCAGACCGGCTTGCCGCGCCACGCGACCGTCATCATGTCGCCGGGTTTCAGGCCTGAAATATCGACATCGACCGGCGCGCCCGCCGCCTTGGCTTTCTCCGATGGCGCAAAAGAACTCACAAACGGGATGACGGTAGCCACGCCGCCGATTCCGCCCGTCACAGTCGTCGCTATCAGCCACTTGCGGCGGCTGCCGTCGACGCGCTGATCTTCGTTATCTCGCATCACACGCCCCACTTCTGAGTTGGATTTATACCGTCAGTCCGTTCTACCGACGCTAGTGTGCGCGAATGGAGTCGTCATTTACAAGGGTTCAATAGCAAAAAACGCTCGAACCCCTTCATTCTTAAGGGTTTCCCCGCATTAATCGCGCAAATCTTATGAAGCAGTTATTTACTCCATGTGATTATTTATTGCAGTGCAAGATAATCAGACTGGATTATCAATATCGATAAAAAGGTGCTCGATATCGAAGTGCTCTGCAGCGTGCGCGCCGAGCGCCTGGACGCCGTAGCGCTCGGTTGCGTGGTGGCCCGCTGCGATGTACGCCACGCCACTTTCCGCCGAAATGTGCATGGTTTGCTCGGACACTTCTCCGCTCACGTAGACGTCGGCGCCGGCGGCGATGGCTTCGTCGAAGAAACCTTGCGCGCCACCTGTGCACCAGGCCACGCGACGCAACTCCCAATCCGGATTGCCGAACACGAGCGGCGTGCGGCCGACTTCATTTTCGACGGTCGCGGTGAAATGCTCCAACGACAGCGGTACCGGCAATGACGCTATCCAGCCGAGATCCTGATCGCCGAAACGGTTGTCCGCGATCAGTCCGAGCCGTTCCCCCAACTGGGCGTTGTTGCCAAATTCGGGATGCGAATCGAGCGGCAAATGGTAGGCGAACAATGTGACGTCGTTGTCGAGCAGCGTCTTCAGCCGCCGATACTTCCGCCCAGTCACCTGCGGCGCCTCGTTTTTCCAGAAGTAGCCGTGATGCACCATCACCGCGTCCGCGCCCCACTCGATCGCCGCGTCGAGAAAGGCCTGCGACGCCGTTACGCCGGTTGCGAGTTTTAGCACGCGACGGCCGCCTTCAACCTGCAAGCCATTCGGGCAATAGTCCTTGAAGCGCCCGATTTCAAGCAGATTGTTCAGATACAATTCCAGTTCGATCCGATCCATGAATTCCTCTATTCCATCAAATGCTTAGACGCTTCTGGCTGTTTTTTGCCCAAGCGGTGACCGTGCTTTTGGCGCTGATGTTCATCGTCGCGACCTTGAAGCCGCAGTGGCTTCAACGTCAGGGAACGTTCGGCAAGCAGCTCGCCGAGCCGATCGTTGCGTTGCAGGAAGTGGCTCCCAGCATCGGTTCCCGCCCTGCCCAGTCGTCGTATGCGGATGGCGCGCAAAAAGCCATGCCCGCCGTGGTCAACGTGTTTTCCAGCAAGGACGGCTCGCTTCCGCCGGACCCGCGGGCAAAAGACCCGCTGTTCCGCTATTTCTTCGGCGATAAGAACAAGCGCAAGAACGATCAGACACCGGCGTCGAATCTCGGCTCAGGTGTAATCGTCAGCTCCGAAGGTTACATTCTAACGAACCAGCATGTCGTGGATGGGGCGGATCAGATCGAAGTTGCGCTAGCGGATGGCCGCACCTCGTCGGCGAAAGTAATCGGCGTAGATCCGGAAACCGACCTCGCCGTGTTGAAAATCAACATGACGAATCTGCCTATCATCACGCTCGGCCGCATGGACCAGACGCGCGTGGGCGACGTGGTGCTCGCGATCGGGAATCCGTTCGGCGTTGGCCAGACGGTGACCATGGGTATTGTGAGCGCGCTCGGGCGCAATCACCTGGGCATCAATACCTTCGAGAATTTCATCCAGACGGACGCCGCGATCAATCCGGGCAATTCGGGCGGTGCACTAGTCGATGTGAATGGCAACCTGCTCGGCATCAACACGGCAATTTATTCGCGTAGTGGCGGCTCGCTTGGAATCGGCTTCGCGATTCCGGTGTCCACGGCGCGCAGCGTGCTGGAAAGCATTATCACGACCGGCACGGTGACGCGCGGCTGGATCGGCGTGGAACCTCAGGACGTGACGCCGGAGATCGCGGAATCGTTCGGGCTTGACCAGAAGTCCGGCGCAATCGTAGCGGGTGTGTTGCAGGGAGGACCGGCCGACAAAGCGGGGATCAAACCTGGCGACATCCTGGTGAGCATCAACGACGACGCCATTACGGACACCACGCGCCTGCTGAACGTAGTTGCGCAGATCAAACCGGGAACGTCCGTGAAGGTCCATGTCATGCGCAAGAGCAAGGAACTGGACCTGAACGTTGTGATTGGAAAGCGGCCAATGCAGAAGCAGGCGCAAATGCCAGATGACGACGGCGGCGGCAACGATCAGGGCGGGGATCAGGGAGACGAGTGAGGAAAGGTTTGAACCCGTCGTGGCCTCCCTGTGTGTTGTGGGAGGGTTGGTTTGATTTGGCCGCGGGCCCCTTGTTGTTGTGGGAGCGTTCCTTTGAACCGGCCGGGGGCCCCTAAGTGTTGCGAGAGGGTTGGTTTGTGTCGCGTATGCCTGCTGCGAGTGCGGCGTCCTTCTGCTTACCGCACACTCACCGCCAGCAGAACCGCCAGCCCCTGGAATCCGCCCGCCCTCAGTCTAGATCGCGCTTGGCGTCCTCGGCAGCATCGGCTTCCTGCTCCTTGAGCTTGTCCTTCCCCACGATCAAGCGCGCAGCAATAATCCCGACCTCGTAAAGAATGATCAGCGGGACGGCGAGAATCAGTTGAGAGAACACGTCCGGCGGCGTCACCACGGCCGAAATCACGAACGCGCCAACAATGACATACGGCCGGATCTGCTTAAGCTTCTTGATCGTCACGAGGCCCATGCGTGCCAGGATCACCACCACGATCGGCACTTCAAACGTCACGCCGAACGCGAGAAACATGGTGAGGACGAAGCTCAGATAGTTATCGATATCCGTCGTCATCTGCGCGCCGAGCGGCGCGTTGTAGTGCGCCATCACGCGGAAGATGGTCGGAAATACCACGAAATACGCGAACGACATGCCGCAGAGGAACAGCGTGTAGCTGCTGCCGACCAGCGGTATGACCAGCTTCTTCTCGTGCTGATAAAGTCCCGGCGCGATAAACGCCCAGATCTGGTACAGCACGACAGGCAACGCAATCACGAGCGCGACCATCATCGTCACTTTCATCGGCACGAAGAACGAACCGGTGACGTCGGTGACGATCATCTTGCCGTCCTTCGGCAGGTTCTGCATCAAAGGACGAGCGAGCAACCGGAAAATGTCGGGCGCCCAATACACCAGCCCAATGAACACGACGACAACTGCAAGGCCAGCGCGGATGATGCGATCGCGCAGTTCGACCAGGTGCGAGATAAACGTCTCTTCGACGGGCTCGTCTTTAATCTGTTGCGGGTCGCTCACGCCGGCCCTCGGTTGGGGAACATCGATGGAAAGGAAAAACTCGAGTGCGCCACGCGATCAGAAAAACCGCGTCGGGCGGCGCATGGTCTCGGGGGTGTGTCGCGCCACGCGCGCCGCGCCCGATTGCACACGGGTCTTGCGCAACGTCGTGCGTTTATACCAGTTCGGGATTGCGGCCTGCTTCGTGCGCCAGTTCTTGCGCTTACCCGGCGCATTGCCGCTCAGCGCTCGATCCGAACTGGCACGCCAGGAATCGGAAGCATGGGTGAGATTCGGATCGCCGCCGCCTGCCACGCTGTCCGACACCGAGGTACCCTGGCTCCAGGCGTCGTTGAGTTCGTTTTCCTGCTGACGCAAGCTGTCGTGAATCTTGTTCTCGACGTTCGACGCCGCTTGCTCGAACTCCGTGCGCATTTGCTTCAGGCCGTCGAGTTCCATTTCGCGCGATACCTCGGCCTTGACGTCGTTGATATATCGCTGCGCGCGGCCGAACAGCGCGCCGGCCGTGCGCGCCACGCCGGGCAAGCGCTCTGGCCCGAGCACTACCAGAGCGACGACGCCGATCAGCGCCATTTTGGTCAGACCGAGGTCGAGCATGAAATCGGGGTCCTGGAGGTGACGGGTTAGACCGGCCAAGGCCGTTCTAACTGAAATTAACGGTAGTCGCCCGAACGGGTCTTGTCCTTTGCCTCGACGTCAACCGTGCCGGTGCGCGGCAGTTCACGCGGATCCGGGGCCGGCGTGTCGCCTTCCTTCATACCTTCCTTGAAGCCTTTCACCGCGCCGCCCAGATCGCCGCCGATATTGCGCAGCTTCTTCGTGCCAAACACCAGCGCAACGATCAGCAAGACAATCAACCAATGCCAAATACTCAACGAACCCATGACTGAAAACTCTCCTTGGCTTTGTCGCGAGTGCCGCCCGCGACAAAGAATGTGGACCTTCCGGTCCGAGTCGGAGCATCGATGCCCCGCTAATTAAAACTGCGATTCTCTACGTCCAATATAGGCGGAAGGCGCGGTCTTTTTTCACCCTATCCCGTACATGGACCCGGTGTTCACCCCATCCTACGCCACGGCCGCTCGCCGGCAAGAATATGCGCGTGGATGTGATAAACCTCCTGGCCGCCGCCTGGACCGGTGTTGATGACAGTCCGAAATCCCGTGTCGCCACCGGTGTAAGCCACGCCAAGCTCGTCCGCCAGCCGGGAAACTAAGCCGAGCATTCTACCAAGCAGAGGCGCATCGGCTTCGGTGCAGTTCGACAGCGTCTCAATATGTTTGCGCGGAATCACCAGCACATGGACAGGTGCAGCCGGATTGATGTCGTGAAAAGCAACGAATTCATCGTCCTCATGCACTTTCTTGCTCGGAATTTCTCCGGCTGCGATCTTACAGAAAATACAGTTCTCGTGGCTCATAGATGTCGCTGGATGTCCGGATAAGAATGCGCGTCAGTCGTGACGCTTTTAGCGTCGACTCTCAAACCCACGCGCGCGGTTGCAATGGCTTGTTTTCGTAGAGATACAGCCAGCCCTTGATGACCCGATAAAGCGTCCAGATCCCGACCACAAGCAGGACCGGGAAGCCGATGAGCACCCAAAGCAACGCGACGCCGATCACATGGCCAAGCAACGCCCACCAAAAAGTGCGGATTTGCCATTGAAAATGAGCTTCGTAGGGCGTCCCGGCAACGTCGTCACGTTTCAGGTAATTGATGATGATGGCAACCAGCACCGTGAGGCCGCCGGTCAGCCAATACGCCGCGTACAACGCGTAGAGCACATGCGTGAGCGTGCGCAGGCTGCGCAGGCGTTCCGAGTCAGGCGCGCCGCCATTCCCCTGATACAAAGGCGGTGGATAGGGCTCGTAAGACTGATTCATTTCAAACCTCCTTGCCGACCGGTGAAACGGATTTGCTGGTGCGCCGATGCATCGGTCAAATTATCGACCGCTCTCGTTCTGTTCGCGGTGACGACTCTTGCGCAGCGCCTTCTCTTCGATCCCCGACATGCCTTCCCGCCGCTCCAGTTCCGCGATGACATCGGCGGGACTGAGATCGAAATGAGACAGCATCACGAGGCAATGAAACCACAAGTCGGCCACTTCGCCGACGAGCGCTTTCGCCTCGCCACCGTGCCGCGCGTCTTTCGCGGCCAGCACGACTTCAGTGGCTTCTTCGCCGATCTTTTTCAAGACCGCGTCGTCACCCTTGTGAAAGAGTCGAGAAACGTAGGATTGTTCCGGATCGCCGCCCTTGCGGCTATCGATGATCGCGGCGAGCCGCAGCAGCGTGTCTTGGGTCGATGGGTTCATTACTTATATATATGTTCGGGGTCTTTCAGCACCGGCTCGACCGCGATCCAGTCGCCGGTTTCCGCCGATCCCTCGAATTTCTGGAAGAAGCACGAATGGCGGCCCGTATGGCATGCGATGCCCGATACTTGCTCAACTTTGAGTAGCACGACGTCTTCATCGCAGTCCAGACGGACTTCCTGCACGTGCTGGACATGCCCGGACTCCTCGCCCTTGAACCACAGGCGATTGCGCGATCGGGAAAAATACACGGCGCGCTTCAACTCGATGGTCTTTGCCAGAGCCTCGCGGTTCATCCACGCGAACATGAGCACGTCGCCCGTGGCCGCTTCCTGCGCGATAGCCGGCACGAGACCGTTCGCGTCCCATTTGACCTTGTCGAGCCAGCCGGCGCCTTGCGTCTGTTGCGTCACGAGTTAAATCCTCACCGAGATGCCTTGATCGGCCATGAAGCTCTTGGCTTCGCCGACCGTGTGTTCGCCGTAATGGAAGATGCTCGCGGCAAGGACGGCATCGGCGTGGCCTTCGGTAATGCCGGCGGCGAGATGCGCAAGCGAACCCACGCCGCCCGAAGCGATGACAGGAATAGAGATCGCGTCCGATACCGCCCGCGTCAACGCCAGGTCGAAGCCGCTCTTTGTCCCGTCGCGATCCATGCTGGTCAGCAGGATTTCGCCCGCGCCAAATTCAGCCATCTTGCGTGCCCATTCGATTACGTCGAGCCCGGTATTTTTCCGCCCGCCGTGCGTGAACACTTCCCAACGCGGGGCGTCGCCGTCAACGCTCACGCGCTTGGCGTCGATCGCCACGACTATGCATTGCGAGCCATGCTTCTGCGATGCGTCGCGCACCAGTTGCGGATTGGCCACTGCGGCCGAGTTCATGCTGATCTTGTCCGCGCCCGCGTTCAACAAGCGGCGCACGTCTTCCACCACGCGCACGCCGCCGCCGACGGTCAGCGGAATGAACACCTGCGACGCCACCTGTTCGATGATCGGCAGGATCACGTCACGCTGGTCAGATGTGGCAGTGATGTCGAGGAACGTAATTTCATCGGCGCCCTGGTCGTCGTATCGACGCGCGATTTCGACCGGATCGCCTGCGTCACGCAGTTCGAGAAAATTGACACCTTTGACGACGCGTCCAGCAGTGACGTCAAGACAAGGGATGATGCGTTTAGCGAGAGCCATGTTCTTGCAGATGCCGTTTTGCTGCGAGTGGGTGCTTGCTTTCAAGCCGAATGAAGCGAAGCGAAAGCGGTCTGGCCGCGTCTGGGCGAGCGGCTTTCCGGACGTTCAGGTCAGCTGTGCGGCGCCGCGCGTGGGCTCGATCGGGCCGGGCGCGATCGACTCGATCAACTCAAGCGTCGTCGGCTTCGCGCAGCTTGTCGGCCCGTGCTTGTGCAGCGGCGAAATCCAGATCGCCGGAATAGATTGCGCGCCCGCAGATCACGCCTTCGATTCCTTCGTCTTCCACTTCGCAAAGTGAGTCGATGTCCGCAAGACTCGACAACCCGCCGCTCGCGATCACCGGAATCTTCACGGCTTGCGCGAGACGCACGGTTGCCTCGATATTGATGCCCTGCAACATGCCGTCGCGGCCAATATCCGTGTAGATGATGGATTCGCAGCCGTAGTCCTCGAACTTGCGCCCGAGATCGACGACTTCGTGACCCGTTAGCTTGCTCCAGCCGTCCGTTGCGACCTTGCCGTCCTTGGCATCCAGCCCCACGATGATATGTCCCGCAAACGCCGTACACGCGTCTTGAAGGAAGCCGGGATTCTTCACCGCCGCCGTGCCGATAATCACGTATTCCAGGCCGGCGTCGAGATAACGCTCGATGGTATTCAGGTCGCGAATGCCGCCGCCGAGCTGCACGGGGATCTCGTTGCCGACCGCCTTGATGATCGAGCGGATGGCTTCCTCGTTTTTCGGCTTGCCGGCGAACGCGCCGTTCAGGTCGACGAGATGCAGTCGTCGAGCGCCGCGATCGACCCACAACCGGGCCATCGCTGCCGGATCTTCGGAAAAAATGGTCACTTGGTCCATATAGCCTTGTTTGAGGCGTACGCACTGACCGTCTTTTAGATCGATGGCCGGAATGAGCAACATAGAAATAGCGTTATCGGATAAGGGTTGGTCAAACGGCAAGCAAATCAAGGCGAGAGCGCCTGATCCCCTACCGTTTCGCTAGTGTAGTACAAGTGCCGCGCCACTCACGGCTGCAAACGGCTAACGTCAAAGTAAGCCAGAAAGTGAAACGGATGCCGAAATCCGTGGAAAACCAAGGCGGAAGTCGCGATTCAGTCATTCAAGCTTCACGGCTTCCAGTGTACAAAGTTCGCATAAAGCCGCAAGCCAGCATCGGCACTCTTCTCGGGGTGAAACTGCGTGGCGAAGAGGTTGTCGCGCGCGACTGCGGAAGCGAACGGCGCACCGTACACCGTTTCGCCCGACGTGTGCGCGGGATCGTCCGGCACCACGTAGTAACTGTGCACGAAGTAAAAGAATGAATCGTCAGGTATGCCATCCCACAGCGCGTGGCGCTGAACCTGGCGCACGCGGTTCCAGCCCATCTGCGGAACTTTGAATCGCGAACCGTCATCCTGCAACTGGCCATCCAACTCAAAGCGCACGACCTTGCCCGGCAACAGGCCGAGGCCGTTCGTGTCGCCTTCCTGACTCCAGTCGAACAGCATTTGCTCACCGACACACACGCCCAGCATGGGCTTGTCGCGTGCGGCTTCAATCACGGCCTGCTGCAACCCGGATGCACCAAGATGCGCCATGCAGTCGCGCATGGCGCCCTGTCCGGGCAATACGACCCGGTCGGCCGCGCGGATTGCTTCCGGCTGCTCGACGATCGCCACATCGGCATCGGGCGCGGCGTGGCGAAGCGCCTGATACACGGAGCGAAGGTTGCCCATGCCGTAATCCACGATTGCTATCGAAGTCTTCATTGGAGCTCTTAAAACGCTATTTCAACGAAGGCAGCAGCGCCTTCAGTCCATTGATAATGAATTCTACGGCCAAGGCCGACAACATCAAACCCATCAGCCGCGTACCGATATTGATGCCGGTGCGCCCTACCCAGCGTGCAATCGGTTCAGCGAGATTCAGCGCACCGAAGCACAGCAGCGCCAGAACTACCCCGACGAAGACCAGTCCAATCCGGTCGTACCAATGCACCACGCTTGCAGAATAGATGATCACCGTACTGATTGAACCCGGCCCTGTCAGCAACGGAATGGCGAGCGGCACGACGGCGATGCTGTTCTTCATCTCAGCTTCGTGCCGCTCTTCCGGCGTGGAGCGCGCATTACCGACCTGCGCGTTCAACATGTTGATCGCCATCAGTAACATGATGATGCCGCCGCCCACTTCAAGAGACCCCACCGATATCCCGAAGAACGCGATGATCTGCTGCCCGAGCAGCGCCGTCACTGCGATCACGCAGAACACGGAGATCGACGCAATCCGGATCGTATTGCGCTTTTCCGGGATCGACATCTCACCGGTGAGGCTCAGGAAAAACGGTATCGCGCCGACCGGGTTGATCAGCGCGAGCAACGAAATAAACGATTTGAGCAGGTTCATTGCAGGCCGTCACGACTACAGGTTCGACGCGGCCATGCTGTTGCAGGGTTCCCGCGAAATACTAAAAGCGCACTCTACAGGCTGCCTTTGGTCGATGGAATCTGGCCTGCCGCGCGTTCGTCGAGTTCGACGGCCATGCGCAGCGCGCGTCCGAACGCCTTGAAGACGGTTTCGACCTGATGGTGGGTATTGATACCGCGCAAGTTGTCGATATGAAGCGTCACACCTGCGTGATTCACGAACCCGCGGAAAAATTCGATGGTCAGGTCGACGTCGAACGTACCGATCCGCGCACGCGTGAACGGCACATGAAATTCGAGGCCTGGCCGGCCCGAGAAATCGATTACGACACGCGACAGCGCTTCGTCGAGCGGCACGTACGCGTGGCCATACCGGCGAATGCCCTTGCGGTCGCCAATGGCTTTCGCCACGGCTTGTCCGAGCGTGATGCCGGTGTCTTCGACCGTGTGATGGTCGTCAATATGAAGGTCGCCGTGCGCTTCAATGTCGAGGTCGATCAGGCCGTGACGCGCGATCTGGTCGAGCATGTGGTCGAGAAACGGCACGCCCGTGGCAAGCGTTTGCTTGCCGGTGCCGTCGAGATCGAGCTTCACACGGATCTGCGTTTCGCTGGTGTTGCGAACGACTTCCGCAATGCGCATGGTGTTTCCTTCGAGACTTTTAGAGAAATTTCAGTGCAGCGCGAGTTTCAAGGCCGTGATCATTTGCGCGTTCTCTTGCGCCGATCCAACCGTCAAACGCACGCAATTTGCCAACAAAGGATGCATTTTACTCACGTTTTTGATCAAAACCCGCGACGTCAGCAGGGTTTCGAAGGTCACGGCGGCGTCCGGCACGCGCACGAGAAGAAAGTTGGCCGCGCTCGGGAAAACCGTGGCGCCGGGCAGCGCCGCGACTTCCTTCGCCAGCTTCGACCGTTCGGCGCGAAGCTCGGCGGCCTGCGCGTCGAGGACGTCGAGATGATCGAGCAGGAAATCGGCTGTCGCCTGCGTCAGCAC
>NZ_JBAUSA010000636.1:0-1776 GCF_049581465.1 Caballeronia sp.
CTCCCCACCCTAGCCCCACACTCGCCGCGAGCAGCACCGCCCCAACCCAAACGCAAAACCGCGCCAGCCCCTCCGGGAACGCCAAACGCAAAATGCCCGGTGAACGATAAATTCACCGGGCATTCGAAGACTGGAACCTGCAAGCTTATGGCTACAAGTCCCTTCGATCAGTGGTGTGCGAAGAGCGAGCGTACATCGCTACCTGCCGCACGGCTGCCCGACTGCGTCACGGTGCTTTCAACACCACCGTAACCGGTGACATTAGAACGTGCGGCTGCATTTTCTGCTGCAACGGTCTGCTCGCTTTGACCGCGTTGCGAAGCGGGGGCGCCGACCAGCGGCCTGTATGACGGTGCCGGGCCATAACCGCTGGCGAATGCCGGTGCGGCGAAGACGGCGGAAACTGCGACTAACAACGATGCGATAAGTGTCTTGTTCATGATGCGCTCCGATTCATAACGAATAGTTTGTGGTAGCGGCGCGGCGGTCTTGGTTCTGTGTGCTGCGTCGATGGAAATGAGTGTATACCCGATCTATCGAAACATTGTATCGATAGCCAACAAGGGACCATTCGCTCATGAACAACAATCGAAACATCGAATTTCAGTCTTAATCGCTTACTTAACATCGGCTCACTCGGCCTGCACTGCCTTCAATTCAACATCGGGCGCCATGGTGTTACCCGCTGCGGCCGCCGGAACATTCACAGACGATGACGCCATCCGCTCACGCGCCCGGCTCGCCAGCGCCTTGCAATCTCCCGCCGGCAAGCGCCTCACCACGACATACGCGACCAGCATCGCCATGCTGCCGAAAATCGCGTTGCCCACGGCCTGCCCGATCATCACGCCGACCGGCCCGTGCCGAATGCCCACTGCGACGAACGGGATCGTACCGAGCGTCGCGCGTCCCCAGTTGAAGAGCGTCGACAGCAACGGCCGGTCGAGGTTGTTGAACGCGGCGTTCGCCACGAACAGGCAGCCGACGAAAACATAACTCGCCACCAACCACGAACAGAACGCCGCAATGATCGTGGCAGTGTCGCCATGCGCGGCAAACGCGCGGATCAACCCGCCCTGAACCAGCGCCAACACGAGCCACGCAATCGCGACAGTGAGCACCACGAATGCAAGGCTGCTGCGGATCGTCTCGCGAATGCGGTCAGCACGGCCCGCGCCGAGGTTCTGCGCAATGATCGGTCCGACCGCGCCGCTCAACGCATAGATCAGCGCGAACGCAACCGGCGTAATCCGGTCGATGGTCGCCTGCCCCGCTACGGCAGCTGCGCCGAAGCGCGCCATCGCGTGCGTGACGTAGGCGCTGGCGACCGGCGTGGCGAGGTTCGTCAGGACGGCGGGCAGCGCGATTTTCAGCACGGGCCGGCCATTCGTCCACAAGCGCGCCGGATGAATGCGGCCAATGAGATCTTCGACGCGAATGGCGCCATGCAAGCCGACGAGCGCCAGCACCACGCGCGCGACATCGTTGGAAATCGCGGCGCCGGTCAGGCCGAGATGGAAGCCGAAGATCAGGATCGGGTCGAGCACGGCGGTCACGACGGCGGCGCTCAGCGTGACCGCCATCGCTCGATGCGCTGCGCCGACCGAACGCATCAGCGCGGCCGTGCACATGCCGATCGCAAGGCACGCGTAGGTCGGCGCGGTAATCAGCAGAAAGCGCACTGCCAACGCTTTAGTTTCGCCCCGCGCGCCGAGCACGCTCAGGAGGGAGTCCAGCCAAAGCAAGGTCGCGCCGGACAACGCGGCGGTGATGAGC
>NZ_JBAUSA010000637.1:0-1845 GCF_049581465.1 Caballeronia sp.
GCGGAAGGTTATCGGGTTCAGGGTGCCGCGCTGGCCGGCAAGGCAGCGGAAGGCCTGGAAGAGTCGGCAGGGATAGCCGCGAGGACGTTGGCGAGTTGGTCAAGGGGCTGGGACCGTGGGTTTGACCAGTTGGGGCCACGTGACGTGTTGGTGATTGATGAAGCGGGGATGGTGGGGAGCCGGCAGCTGTCGCAGTTCATCACCGAGGTAGAGCGGGTCGGCGCGAAAATTGTCGTGATCGGCGATCCGGGGCAGTTGCAGCCGATTGGCGCGGGCGCAGCCTTTCGGGCAGTGGCTGAGCGAGTGGGATTCGTTGAGCTCGAAGCTGTGCGCCGGCAGCGGGAAGACTGGCAGCGGGCCGCGTCGGTGGATTTTGGACGACATCGGACGGTTGAGGGATTGGCCGCCTATGCACAGCGAGGCGCCGTTTGCCTCGAAGCTACGGCCGATCGCGCTCGAGGCGCCATTGTGCGGGATGTCATTGCCGACACGGAGTCGCGCCCGGAAGGTTCGCGCCTGGTACTCGCGCATCGACGCGTCGACGTGCAGGCGCTCAATGAGGCGATTCGGATTGCACGGCAAAAGCGGGGTGAGTTGGCCACGGAGATTGTCTATCGGACGACCGAAGGCGAACGTGCCTTTGCCCCTGGCGATCGACTGCTATTTCGTGAAAACAACCGGGATCTTGGGGTTAAGAACGGCAGCCTTGGTGTCGTAGAGCGCGCCGAAGCGGGGCGGCTGCAGGTGCGGCTGGATTCAGCCAAGGGGCCGGGGCAAGGCCGGGTTGTATTGGTCTCAATGGCGGACTATGCGGCCATCGACCACGGGTATGCGACCACGATTCACAAAGCACAGGGCGCGACGGTCGATCGGGCCTATGTGTTTGCTTCCGAAACAATGGACCGACATCTCACTTATGTGGCGATGACACGGCATCGAGACGCGGTGCAACTCTACGCCAGTGGCGATGAGTTTCGGGATGTGGGGCAGCTGTCGGCCCGGCTTTCGCGCGCTCAGGCGAAAGAAACCACGCTGGACTATGCGCAACAGACGCCCTTGGAGCACGGCCAGCGGGAGCACTCGCGAAATGAGCAGACCGAGCGCGCAGGTTATGCCGAACGGCGCGGGATCGAGAGCGAAATTATTCCCAGAGGATTGGATCCGGTCATCGTATCGACCAGCGCCGAGGAATTGAGACCTGAGCGGCGCGTGGAAAGGGCGATTGCGTCGCTGGCTGAATCGTCGAATAAGGGAGTCACGAAAAAGCGCAGCATGTTTGACGGTCTAAAGCTCGGGCGAGGGCGATCCGATGGGCCTGCAACTGACGATCGGCGCGCAGGCGCTGTCCCAGCTCAACCGCACCCCACGGCCGAGCGTGACGCGTTTTCCGGACTGCATCTGTCGACACATGAGCCCACGCGCACGCGAGAAACGGCGCTACCCGGGCATGAAGAAGCCTTTGCCCAGGCGGTGGATCGCTATGCGCGCGCCTGGACAGATGTGGTGCGCATGAAAGAACAAGACCTTCCCATTCTCGAGCACCAGACGGCGGCGCTGCGCAAAGCGGGCGCCGCGCTGGACGTCGCACGTCCAGGCGCGACGCGAGATCTATTGAGCGCGCTCGCGCAGGAACCCGCTGTTGTCGATGCAATGACCGCGCAGCAGGGGCGTGAGCGAGTGACGCAACTTGTCGCCGGCATCGCGCACGAGGCGCGTGTGCGACAGGATCCGAATCTCCGGGCGGAGCGTTTTGTGCGCATTTGGAACGGACTTGAAGCGCAGCACGCGGAGAAGCTTTTCGAGCGCCCGCATGAGCGCGGGCCGAGCCTCAACCCGAGCGAAGCT
>NZ_JBAUSA010000638.1:0-2930 GCF_049581465.1 Caballeronia sp.
CGAGCTTCTGCTTGAGTTGTTTCAGGCGTTGCGCGTCTTCGGCTTGCGCAGCAGCACGCGCGGACGTCTTCGGCACGGGTTGCGACTGGGTCTTGGTGGCTTCGCCCGGGCGCGTGCTGGAGAGGTCGCGGCCCCCGCCTTGAATGACGCTCGAGCGCGCGGCGCCGCTGCCGTCCTTGCCACCAAACAGAGTGGAAAGCGGTGCGTTGAAATAGTCTTCTATGCCCTGCTTGTCGTACCGCGAGGTCGAGCCGAGCAGCCACATCAGCAGGAAGAACGCCATCATCGCGGTGACGAAGTCGGCATACGCAATCTTCCACGCCCCGCCATGATGGCCGCCGTGGGCGGCTTTTTTCTTGCGCTTTACAACGATGATCGGTGGGAGCATCGACTGCAAGGGCTCTCGCGAGGGTCTCTCAGCCATGGTCAGGTCTCGTGTCTTGCAGCATGGGTTGAGCCGGCCGATCCATCTGGATCAGCCGCGTGCGTGTCGTTTGCAGCGTCAGCCGCATCACGCCGGCTTGGGGGTCTTGGTGGCGCGCACGGCGTCGTCGAGTTCCTTGAAGCTCGGGCGGTCCGCGGTGAACAACACCTTGCGGCCGAACTCGACGGCGATCGTCGGCGCGTAGCCGTTCATGGAAGCGAGGAGCACGGACTTCACGCACTGGAACGGCTTCGCTTCTGCCTGGCTCTTCGCCGCCAGCAAGTCGGCGAGCGGGCCAAAGAAGCCGTACGACAGCAAGATGCCGAGGAACGTACCGACGAGCGCGCCGGCGATCATCTCGCCAAGAATGGCAGGGGCCGCGCCGACCGAACCCATGGTGTGCACCACGCCCATCACGGCCGCGACAATACCGAACGCAGGCAGGCCATCGGCCATTTTCTGGATCGCGCCTGACGCCACCGCGGCTTCGGTGTGATGCGTCTCGAGTTCTTCGTCCATCAGGTCCTGCATTTCAAGCGCGTTCACGTTGCCGCTGGACATCATGCGCAAATAATCAACGATGAAATCGCGCAGATGATGGTCCTCCAGCACGTGTTCATATTTTTGGAATGTCGGGCTGCTTTCGGGCGCATCGACGTCGGCTTCGAGCGCCATCATGCCTTCCTTGCGCGCCTTCTGAAGCAGTTCGTACAGCAGCGCGATGAGCTGCACGTATTTGTCCTTCGAGTAGCCGCCGGCCTTGAACGCCGTTGGAATGCTCTTGAGGGTCTTCTTGAGTGTAGCGATTGGGTTTGATACGACGAATGCACCGATGGCCGCGCCGAAAATACAGAGGAGTTCAAACGGCTGCACCAGCGCCGCCAGATGCCCGCCCACGCCAACGAAGCTCCCGATCACTGACGCTAGGACGAGTACCCACCCGATAATGACAAACATGTTCTCTCCGCCTATTTACTGTGCTTCACTTGAAGGAAGCTGTCCAAGACATTAACGGCAGTCTTACTCCCACATTTAGGGTGAAAGCCAGTTTTTCTCAGTCGGAAATTACCGGCCCCCACGCTACCGAAGGGCGTAATGTACCGGTTTTGATACGTTTTGAGCGGTTCGCCAAATTGAACCTACGGGACTCGCAATGCTCAATAAACAGGGTGCATGTGCGAAGTATTCTTGCGCAAACGTTTCAACCCTCTTTTAAAGGCGATTAACGGCAATGATTCAAACTTTCGAACAAAGTATCGACGGCCGCACGATGCAATTTTGCGCAACCATCGCGGACGGCGACAGCCCACGACGCGTGATCATCAGCCGTGCCGATTCGGCAGAATCGCTAGTGATCGTCGAGGCGTCGGGCATTATCGGTGCGATCAGGGCGGAGGTTGAAGTGCCCGCGTCTTTCCTTGCCGACGCCGTGCGCCGTGCACAAGACGAAGGGTTGATCGAACGGGCGCTTAAGTCGGGTGAGATCCTGACGACTAATCTGTAACGCGCCGGGTACAAAGAAAAACGCCCGCTTGGGGCAGCATGCAAGCGGGCGTTTTGTCGTGCCGTCGAAGGATCAAAGCCGCGGCGTGCCGTTTAAAGGATCACGAGGAACGAGTGGCGTCGCGGAATCGGCGTCTTCGGTCAGGTCCGGATCGTCCGGCGGCGGCGGCAAGTCGGGATCCAGCAGTTCGTCGGGATCGGGTTCAATCGGTAGTTGGGTCGGGTCGAGCGGGGTGGACATGGCGCATCTCCTGACAAGCGGCCGGCGGACCGCGCGTTGCACGTCAAGTGCAGGGTCAGGGTATGCAACACCCGTGCCGCGCGCAAGCCTGAACTAACGCGCGCACTGATGTGCAAGCCGAAGCGAGAAACCGGAGCGAGAAACATAACCGTGTAATTTGCCGAGTCAATCCGCGCTTCAATCTTCAACATCCTCGGGCGCCCGCTCCTTTTCCCGCATGCCAGCCGCAACGATGAACGCCGCGAACAACAGCAGCGCGACCGATACGGCCGCCGACGCCCTGACGCCGGTCACGATCTGTTCTGTATTTCCAATCGCCGAGTGACTGGCCAGCGCGCCGAAGGCCGCAACGCCTATCGCGCCAGCCGACTGCCGTGCGGTATTCAGCACAGCCGAAGCGGTGCCGGCTTGCTCAGGCGACGCTGAGCCGAGCACGGCGGTGGTCATCGCGGGAACAGCGAGGCCCATGCCGCTCGGGATCAGCAGGAACGGCAGCAGCAACGCGGCAACAGGCGTGGATGCACCGACGAAACACAGCGCCGCGAATCCCGTGGCATCGAGCAAGGCGCCGGTGATCATCGGCAAGCGTGAACCGAAGCGCGCGACGACGGGCCCGGCCGCGAGGTTGGACAGGAGAAAGCCCCCAGTGAGCGGCAGGAACGCGAGCCCCGCCTCAAGCGGCGTATGGCCGAGCACCCGCTGCAGATACAGGCTCAGCACGAAAACCATCCCGTAGTAAGTGAGATTCACGCACATGCCGAA
>NZ_JBAUSA010000639.1:0-23389 GCF_049581465.1 Caballeronia sp.
TTATATCCCGACCACACGGTCGGCGAATGGCGAGTGTAGCGGACGAGAGCCGCGCCCGGCAAGCGTTTTGAAGGGATTCAGGGCTGCCGACGAGGCTTAAAACACCTGCGATTAAATCTTCGGGAAAACCAGGACGAAAGTACACGTAAGCTGTGTGGCTGAGAGAGATTCGAAGCGTCGATTTAATCTGTACGCACGTTCGATCGATTAACCAAGGGAAAACGTGAAGGCAATAAAAAAAGCGCTGTTGGAATTATCCAACAGCGCTTTCGGTCGGGCACTTAATGCCTCATTGTCTCCTCGTTCTCCACCTCAAAAAATGCGGTGAAACAGAACTGAACGGATATTAGATTGCGCAGCGAAACGGGACAACCTAGCATTTACCCTAGTGGTGCAGGTAGGCACCTTAATTGGGCGCTACTTAATCTGCAGCCTGTTAAATCGCCCCGTAAAGACGACCGCTCAAAATACCCCGATCAGTTCGCTTTACCCGCGCAACGGCTTGATGTGCGCGATGATCTCGCCAACAATACCGCGCCTGAACGCCAGCACACATGCAATGAAGATCAGGCCGGTCACGATCGTCACCGACTCGCCCAGCGAATTGAACCAGTCGATGTGGGTAAGCGAAGCCAACGCCGACCCGATATCGCCGAGACGGTTTTCCAGCGCCACGATAATGAACGCACCCAACAACGGACCGAACATCGTGCTCATCCCGCCTACAAGCGTCATCAAGATCACGAGACCGGACATGGTCCAGTAGGCATCGCCGAGCGTTTCGAAGCCGAGCACCAGCGTTTGCAACGCACCAGCCAAGCCCGCCAACCCCGCCGACAACACGAACGCGAGCAGTTTGAACCGCGACGTGTCATAACCCAACGATATAGCGCGGGGCTCATTTTCCTTGATCGCGATCAGCACTTGCCCGAAAGGCGAATGCACGACGCGCACGATGAACCCGAACGCCAGCACCATCACCACGAGCACGATGTAGTACAGGGTCAAGTCGGAACTGAGGCTGATCGAGCCGAACAACTTGCCGCGCGGCACGCCTTGCAAGCCGTCTTCACCATGCGTGAACGGCGCCTGCAGGAACACGAAATAGACCATCTGGGCGAGCGCCAACGTGATCATCGCGAAGTAGATGCCCTGGCGCCGGATCGCAAAAAGCCCGACGATCAAACCCAGCACCGTTGCAATCGCCGTCCCCGCGATCACGCCAAGTTCAGGCGTAAAGCCGAGCGTCTGGATCGCGTAACCGGCCGTGTAGCCGGCGCTGGCGAGGAACATCGCGTGGCCAAACGAAAGCAGGCCCGTATAGCCGATCAGCAAATTGAACGCAGCCGCGAACAACGCGAAGCACAACACCTTCATCATGAAAACGGGATACACGCCGAGGAACGGCGCTGCAATCAAACCGGCCAGCAACACGCCGTAAAGTACTTTCCTGAGCATCATTTTTCCTTGCCGAAAAGTCCTGCCGGACGTACCAGCAGCACCAGCGCCATGATCACGAAGACGACCGTCGCCGACGCTTCCGGGTAGAACACGCGCGTCAGGCCTTCGATCACGCCGAGCATCAGGCCCGTCAATATCGAACCCATGATCGAACCCATCCCACCGATCACGACGACCGCGAACACGGTGATGATCATCGACTGGCCCATCAGCGGGGAGACCTGGATCACGGGCGCGGCCAGTACACCGGCAAACGCCGCGAGCGCAACACCGAAACCGTACGTGAGCGTGACCATCAAAGGCACGTTGACGCCGAAGGCCTCCACCATCTTCGGGTTCTCAGTGCCCGCGCGAAGGTATGCGCCGAGCCGCGTCTTCTCGATCACGAACCAGGTCGCGAAGCAGACGGTCAGCGAGGCCAGCACCACCCACGCGCGATAGTTCGGCAGGTACATGAAGCCGAGGTTGGTCGCGCCGCCGAGCAGTGCGGGGACATCGTAGGGCTGGCCGGACGAACCGTAGACCGAGCGGAACACGCCTTCGATGACCAGCGTGAGCCCGAACGTAAGCAGCAAGCCGTATAGGTGATCGAGCTTGTAGAGCCAGCGCAGCATCGTCCGTTCAATTAGGATGCCAAACACGCCCACGATCAGCGGGGCGAGCACGAGCATCGCCCAGTAGGGTAAGTTGAAGTAGGAGAAGCCCATCCACGCGAGCATCGCGCCGAGCATGAACAACGCACCGTGCGCGAAGTTGATCACGTTGAGCAAGCCGAAAATCACGGCCAGGCCAAGGCTCAGGATCGCGTAGAACGATCCGTTCACCAGGCCGAGCAGCAACTGGCTCATCATCGCCGCGAGCGGAATGCCGAAAATTTCCATTGAATCTGCCGTCCAAGGTGTCTCGACGCACGCCACCTCAACCAGCCGGCGTGCGTCGATCGATCAAGCGAACCCGGTCACGCGCCGATTGGCGCGCTAGCCCAGTCGCTGCAGTCGCTTACTTCCACAAAGCGCAGCGCGATTCCGCCTTGGTATCGAATGCCTGGTCGCCCGGGATGGTGGCGGTGATCTTGTAGTAGTCCCACGGCTTCTTCGACTCAGCCGGCGTCTTCACCTGCATCAGGTACATGTCGTGGATCATGCTTCCGTCCGCGCGGATGTAGCCGCCGTGCGCGTAGAAGTCGTTGATCTTCATCTTGTGCAACTGGTCCATCACCTTGTCGCTATCCGTGGTGCCTGCCGCCTGGACCGCCTTCAAATACGTGGTGACCGCGGAATAGTCGGCCGCGTGCAGGCTGGTGGGCATCTTCTTCATCTTGTCGAAATAGCGCTGCGCCCATTTACGCGATGCATCGTCCTGATCCCAGTACCAGCTATCAGTTGCGACCAGGCCTTGAGCCGTTTCGAGTCCGAGGCTGTTGATATCACTCAGGAAGACGAGCAGCGCGGCGACTTTCATCGTCTTGGGAATGCCGAATTCCTTCGCCGCCTTGATCGAATTGATTGTGTCGCCACCGGCATTCGCCAGGCCCAACACCTGCGCCTTCGATGCTTGGGCCTGCAACAGGAACGACGAAAAATCCGAAGCCGACAACGGATGGCGCACTTCTCCGAGCACCTGCCCGCCATTCGCCTTCACCACGTCCGCTGTGTTCTTTTCCAGCGCCTTGCCGAACGCATAGTCGGCCGTGAGGAAGAACCACGTCTTGCCGCCCTGCTTCGTCACCGCCGAACCCGTTCCCTTTGCAAGCGCCATGGTGTCGTACGCGTAGTGAACCGTGTACGGCGTGCACTGCTCGTTGGTCAGGTTGTCCGCGCCTGCGCCAATGTTGATGTACGGGATGTGCTTCTCGCCGGCGACCTGATTGGTCGACAAAGCCGTGGCCGAGTTCGTGCCGCCGATGATCGCCACCACGCCGTCGCGGTCAATCCATTCACGTGCCCGCGACGCTGCGATGTCCGCCTTGTTCTGGTGATCCGCGTAGACCAGTTCAATCGGTTTGCCGTTCACCTTGCCGCCGAAATCCGCGATCGCCATGCGGATCGATTCGAGGCCGCCCTGCCCGTCGATGTCTGCGTACAAGCCCGAAAGATCGGTGATATAGCCGATCTTTACGGTGTCTCCGGCCGCTGCGTGCGCATTGCCTGCAACCAGCGCGGCCGTGGCAGTGGCGACGGCGGCGCAGATTCCCGAAAGGCGCGCGAGGGTCTTCTTTTTCATTACATTCTCCGATGAGTTGTTGTTCTTACGACTTGGCCAATACCGCGATTCAAACCCCGAGCAACTCGTGCAGCACCGGCATTTTTGCTTCAAGTTCTCCGGAATTGAAGTGCTCGACGATCTGCCCGTGCTCCATCACATAGAAGCGATCGGCGAGCGGCGCCGCGAAGCGAAAATTCTGTTCGACCATCACGATCGTGTAGCCACGTGCCTTGAGCATCAAGATCATCCGCGCGAGTGTCTGCACGATGACAGGCGCGAGGCCTTCCGAAATTTCATCAAGGAGCAGCAGGTTCGCGCCCGTTCTAAGGATGCGTGCGACCGCGAGCATTTGCTGTTCACCGCCCGACAAACGCGTGCCCTGGCTTTCGCGGCGTTCCTTGATGTTCGGGAACATCGAATAGATTTCATCGATGGACATAGCATCTTTCGGATTGCCCACCAGCGGCGGAAGCATGAGGTTTTCTTCGCAGGACAAACTGGAAAAGATGCCGCGTTCTTCCGGGCAATAGCCCACGCCGCAATGCGCAATCTTGTGCGTCGACATGCCGATCGTTTCACGTCCGCCGATCTTTATCGACCCTGTACGCCGCCCCGTCAGTCCCATGATCGCGCGCAGTGTGGTCGTGCGGCCCGCGCCGTTGCGCCCGAGCAGCGTCACGACTTCGCCGCGATTAACCTTGAGATCCACGCCATGCAGGATGTGCGACTCGCCGTACCACGCTTGCGCACCGACGAGTTCGAGCGCAGGTTCTGCGTCCGCCACGCCGCGCGATTCCAGCGCGCGGCTTTCTTCCACTGTCGCGTTCATGCGTGCGCTCCGGCGAGGGTTGCGTCGGCGCTGCCCATGTACGCTTCCATCACGAGCGCATTTTTCGATACCTCGGCATAGCTGCCCTCAGCGAGCACTTCGCCGCGTTGAAGGACGGTGATGGTGTCGGAGATACCCGCGATCACATTCATGTTGTGCTCGACCATCAGGATCGTACGTCCCGCCGATACTTTCTTGATCAACGCCGTGACGCGATCGACATCTTCGTGCCCCATGCCTTGCGTAGGTTCATCGAGGAGCATGAGTTCAGGTTCCATCGAGAGCGTGGTGGCAATTTCGAGCGCGCGCTTGCGGCCGTAGGAAAGTTCGACCGTGGGGGTATCGGCGAAATCGGTGAGACCGACTTGCGTGAGGAGATCCATCGCGCGGTCATTAAGCGCGTCGAGCGTACGTTCGCTTTGCCAGAATTTGAACGATGAGCCGAGTGAGCGCTGCAACCCGATACGCACATTCTGCAAGACCGACAGATGAGGGAATACAGCAGAAATCTGAAATGACCGGATGATGCCGCGACGCGCAATTTGCGCAGGCCGTTCACGCGTGATGTCAGTGCCGTTGAATACGATCTGGCCCGATGTTGGTTCGAGGAACTTGGTAAGCAGGTTGAAGCAGGTTGTCTTACCGGCTCCGTTGGGGCCGATCAATGCGTGGATGGAGCCGCGGCGCACGCGCAGGTTCACGCCGTTGACGGCGGTGAAGCCTTTGAATTCTTTTGTCAGGCCGCGCGTTTCCAGAATCGTATCGCCGAGAATCATGTCCCCTTCCGTACTTGTATGGGCGTTGGCATTGCATGCAGGCGGTGCGCTTTTGGCGCCAGTTCTGCGTCGGTTTCGCTTGGGTCTAACGGTGGCGTTCCGAGCGGTTTGGTGCGGCATTGCTGGGACGGCATTGGGCCGGTCTGGCGTGCTGCACAATCCGTATGCCGTTAGGTGCGACACCGGTCGCGTACCTGTCATTGTCGCGCCAATGATGCAGCGCAATCATCGGGATTTGCACTTAGTGTGCGGTTTTGTTTTATGCCGGTTTTTAGTGCGTGGAATACCGCTGCTATTACGCATGTGGGACGATGGCCTTTAGCTTGCTTGTTAGCTTGAATACGCGCTATGTGCAGCGGGTACGTACGCTTATGCCATCAATCCCGCCACAACGGCCCCTAAAGCTTTCCTGTCGGCACGAATCATCTCGCTGGCCCGCTCCGCGATCATCAACGTAGGGGAATTCGTGTTCCCCGATGTGATCGTCGGCATGACAGAGGCATCGACCACGCGAAGCCCTTCAACTCCGATCACCCGCAAGCGACTATCGACAACAGCGGCCGGATCGTTATCCGTCCCCATACGACACGTCCCCACCGGATGAAAGATTGTCGTCCCGACCTTCCCTGCCGCCACAGCAAGTTCCTTGTCGGTTCGAAACGCAGGCCCGGGCAAGATCTCCTCCGGCGAATACTTCGCCAACGCCGGCTGTGCAACGATCCGCCGCGTCAACCTCATCGCGTTCACCGCGACCTCACGATCGCGATCGGTGGAAAGATAATTGGGTGCGATCAACGGTGGGAGATGTGCGTCGGACGACTGGATGTGAACGCTCCCGCGCGATGTCGGCCGCAACCCACACACCGACGCAGTGAACGCATTGAACGCATGCAACGGTTCACCGAAACGATCCAGCGACAAAGGCTGGACGTGATACTCCAGATCGGCACGCGTAATGCTGGCGTCATCCGGATTCGACTTCGCGAAAGCACCGAGCTGCGATGGCGCCATCGACATCGGACCACTACGCGTCAACGCGTACTGCGCGCCAATAAACGCTTTTCCCCACCAATGTGCCGACAACGTATTCAAGGTCTGCACACCGTGCACTTTGTAAGCCATCCTAAGTTGAAGATGATCCTGCAAATTCTCTCCAACGCCGCCTAGATCCTGCACTACGTCGATACCCAATTGCTGCAAACGCGTGCCGTTGCCAATGCCAGATAACTCTAGCAACTGCGGCGAATTCACTGCGCCTGCGCTCAGGATGACTTCGCATCGCGCACGGGCTACATATTCGGTGTCGCCTCGATATTCCACGCCCACGCAGCGCTTGCCCTCGAACACGAGACGTTGCGTGTGCGCGCCCGTGATGATCGTAAGATTTGCCCGCTTCATAGCGGGCCGCAAGAACGCCTTCGACGCATTCCAGCGAATGCCGCTGCGCTGGTTCACATCGAAATAACCCACCCCTGTGTTGTCGCCTCGATTGAAGTCGTCGGTAGCAGCAAGCCCCGCTTGCTGCGCGGCCTGTGCAAACGTGTCCAGCACTTTCCAACTGAGCCGCTGCTTCTCCACGCGCCATTCACCGCCCGCGCCATGCCATTGGTTTTCACCGGCGTGATGATCTTCACTACGCTTGAAGACCGGCAAGACAGCATCCCACGACCAATCGCGATCGCCGGTGATCCGAGCCCAATCGTCGTAGTCCTCGCGCTGACCGCGCATGTAGATCATGCCGTTGATCGATGACGATCCGCCGAGAACGCGACCGCGCGGATAGGACAGCGAGCGCCCTTCGAGTCCGGCTTGCGGTTGAGTCTTGTATAGCCAGTCAGTCCGCGGATTGCCAATGCAATACAGATAGCCGACGGGTACATGAATCCAGTGATAGTCGTCCTTGCCGCCTGCTTCGAGCAACAGCACGGTTACGTCGGGATCCTCGGACAGGCGATTGGCCAGCACACAGCCCGCCGTGCCCGCACCCACAATGATGTAGTCGAATTCACCTTCGACGCGTCGTGCATCCTGTTTCATCGATGTCTCCACCGCGAGTGTCGAGGTATTCCACGCGCTCGCTAGTTTTTTGATTTCGCGGACTCCGGTCGCTGTTTGCGCACCTGGGTACCCACTGCGTCTGCCGCCACACGCGCCAGCGCGACCGCGTCTTTGAAAGTACTTCGGCCGCAGCGCACCAATCCAATCAAATATGTTCAATACCGATATAAGGCGCGCTAATATCAGTCATGGACCTGACTCTTCTCCGCTCTTTTGTTGTCGTCGCCCGCGAAGGTAATCTCACGCGCGCCGCCGTCCGCCTGCATGTCTCGCAACCCGCGGTTAGCTTGCAGCTTAAGAACCTGCAGGAGACGCTCGGCGTCTCGCTGTTTTCGCGCTCATCGCACGGACTGATTCTCACGCGCGATGGCGAAGCGTTGCTGCCCTACGCCGAGCGAGCGCTCAATGCGGCGAGTGAAGTCACGCGCGCTGCTGCCGCGTTGCGTCATGAGGTTAGCGGACGCCTGCGTATCGGGACGATTCTCGATCCCACCTTCCTGCGCCTCGGCGGCTTCTTGCGCGCGCTGGTGGAAACCTACCCGCGTCTCGAAACCGCGCTTCGGCACGGCATGTCCGGCTGGGTCCTCGATCACATCAGGGCGGGCGATCTCGATGTCGGGTTCTATATCGGCGATCCGGCGACTGACAACACTCGCGACGGCGAGCGCTTCTACGTCGTGAAGCTGATGCCGTATGTGTACCGCGTGCTCGCACCCGCTGGGTGGAAGGATCGCGTGAACCGCGGCGAGCCCAGTTGGGCTGCACTTGCTCGCTTACCGTGGATCTGGACGCCACCGGAATCGGCGCACAACCGTTTGCTTTCGCGAATCTTCGATGCCCAGGGTGTTCAGCCTCTCAAGGTGGCCGAAGTCGACCAGGAGCCGTCGATGCTCGATCTGGTCAAATCAGGCGTGGGACTTGCGCTTGTTCGCGAGACAACCGCGCTGGCAGAGGCTCACGCGCATGCGCTCACGATTGTTGAAGGCATCACAGTGCCCACCCACTTGTCGTTTATTGTGTTGGCGGAGCGTCGGGCGGAGCCTGGCGTTGCGGCGGCATTGCGGTTGATTGAAGACCAATGGGCAACGTGAAGGCGGCGCGTGCTTCGCGTGCTTTCAATGCACGCGCGCCCTTGTAATCAAACTTTGTTAGTCTAAGGGTCGCGCATCGTGCGCCCACGCAAATAGGAACGCACCTACATGGCACGTAATATCGAAATCAAGGCTCGCGCGCATCAGTTCGACCAGCTTCTGGCACGCGCGGCCGCGCTCACAACTGAACCGCCCCTGATTTTTCGTCAACAAGACTTCTTCTACGACGTCCCGAACGGTCGGCTGAAACTGCGCCAGTTCGACAACAACACGCCGCCCGAACTGATTTTCTATCAACGCGACGACCGTGATGGCCCGAAAGTGTCCTACTACTCGCGCAGCCCGGTGACGAACCCGGAAGCCATGCACGCACTTCTGGCGCAAGCGTTGAACACCCGCGGGATCGTGAACAAGGAGCGCCACGTGTATTTCGTCGGCCGCACCCGTATCAACCTGGATCGCGTCGACGGACTAGGCGACTTCATTGAACTGGAAGTGCTGCTCGCCCAGGACGATGACGAAGCAGGCGGCGAGAAGGAAGCCGAAGCCCTGTTCGCGCAACTCGGCGTGTCCGAGGCAGATCTGGTGCCTGTTGCTTACGTCGATTTGCTCACCGAGCCAGCCTAATTAGTCGAACCAGCGGTCGGATCGTTGGTTGAACCGGCTGCCAGATGGCCAAGCGGCAAAGGGCCGTTGCGCTTGAACGTGGTCAACACGATGCTCGAACGCACACTGTCCACACCCGGCACACGCATGAGTTTTTTCATGACAAACGTGGAAAGCGCGCTCAGATCGGGCGCGACTATGCGCAACAAGTAATCGGCATCGCCAACCGTCGCGTGACATTCCAGCACTTCCGGCAGCGCCTCAATCTGCTGCTGGAACTGGTCTATCGCCGTATCGCCGTGATGCTTAAGCTTCAGGCTGGTGAACGCCGTTACGCCGAGGCCCAGTTTTTCCGGTCTGAGCACGACGCGGTATCCATCGATCACACCCGTCGCCTCAAGCCGCTGCAAGCGCCGCCCGATTTGCGACGGCGACAACGGCACTTCCTCGCCAAGCTGCTGGTGCGTGGCGCGGCCGAAGCGCTGCAACACGTCAAGTAATGCAAGATCAAAGTGATCAAGATCGGTCATGATGAAAACCTGCGTGAGAACCGAAAGGCCGCAATATTACCGCAGCTTTTCGTGTGTTAATGCGCCAACCGCGCGCAATTCTGCCTACGCTTCAAGACGAGAGGTGACGAAATGGTCGATAAACTCACGCCCGACACACTGGCAAAACTCGCCGTCGACTTGCCGAACTGGCAGGTCGCCCCAGCCAATGCGGCAATTCATAGCAGTTTCAAGTTCGCCGATTTCAATGAGGCATTTGGCTTCATGACGCGCGTGGCAATCAAAGCCCAGGAAATGGATCACCACCCGCAGTGGTCGAATGTGTACAACAAAGTGGATATCGCTTTGTCCACCCATGAGGCCGAGGGATTGACCGAACGCGATGTAACGCTGGCGAAGTTCATCGATTCGATAGCAAAAAAGACTTGATTTCGAGCTATCGAGCACGCCGGATGCGACGAAAGCGTAACAGTCGTATTACAAACGATGACATTCAATATGGGTATCGATTGCCGTCGGAAACGCCTCTTCAGGCGTTTAGAAAGCGTAAAGGAAGGTTTCGGAAAGCAAATCATCCTCTATTCTTTCAGTTTGATAGATATGTTTTAATACGTATGTAAGCTTTGCTGGCCTCGCCGACATTAGGGCCGTATCGGTTGGGTAGTCACATTTCGCCAAGCTGTACAATCAGCAGCGCGTGCGGTCTGGACAGTTCGCTAATCTTGATTCGAGACGTTTCGAGTCGCAAAACGTTGGCGAACGCGACGGAAATTAGCCGCGACTTTGAGCTTGCGCGTCGATGCACCGCGTAAGTCCGGCTGAAAAAGTGCGGCATCGCAGGTCGCGATGTCGCGTTTGAAGCAAAGGATTGCTGATTTGACCCGCACGGCGCCGCGGAGACGAGAAATGCCAGCGCTGTCGGACGCAGCGCGTAATCGAGACGAAGCTGCCGGGCTAATCCCCTGAGTTCGGTCCCGAGCCAACCCCTAGTACACGAGCGACTTCCATGCGAATCCTTCTGATCGAAGACGACCGCCCCATTGCGCGCGGTATTCAAAGTAGCCTCGAACAAGCCGGCTTCACCGTCGACATGGTCCACGACGGCATTTTCGCCGAGCAGGCGCTCACGCAAAATCGCCACGAACTGGTGATTCTCGATCTCGGCTTGCCGGGTATCGACGGCATGACGTTGCTTTCGCGTTTCCGCCAAGGCAACCGCCATACGCCGGTGATTATCCTGACCGCGCGCGACGAACTGAATGACCGCGTGCAGGGCCTGAACAGCGGCGCCGACGACTACATGCTCAAGCCGTTCGAACCCGCCGAACTCGAAGCGCGGATTCGCGCCGTGATGCGCCGTAGCGGCCCCCACGGCGACGTGCCGCGCCCGGAAGTTTCGCTGGGCGGCTTGCGTTTGTCGGGCGTCGATCGCCGCATTTTCAACGATGAAAAGCCGCTCGAGTTGTCGCCGCGCGAGTTCGCCGTGCTTGAAATGCTCTTGCTCCGCCATGGCCGCGTGGTCAGCAAGGCGCAATTGCAGGATCACCTGACGCATTTCGGCGGCGATCTCGGCGATACCGCCATTGAAGTCTACGTTCACCGGGTTCGCAAGAAGCTCGAGAATTGCCGCGTGGAAATCGTAACGGTGCGGGGCTTCGGCTACTTGCTGCAGGAAATCCGGCAACCCGCCGCCTAAGGCGGCGCCTAAAACACCTTGCGATTCCCTCCGCGGCGCACGACAGACGACCGTTTCGACCGCGCTGACTGGCTGGATCTGGCGCGATCGAAAACCCGGTCTACCACCCTGCCGCCCAGCCTGCGGCGGTCGCTGCTGCGACGCCTTGCCGCGCCGCTGTCGCTGCTCGCGCTGATGAGCGGCATGATGGCTTACTGGCTCGCGTGGCAATACACCCAACACGTCGTGGATCGCTCGCTTGCCGATCTCGCGACAGCCATTTCCAAACAGATCCAGCTTTCGGGTGTCGACGCGCCCGTCACGGTTCCACCGCTGGCGCGCGCAATGTTCTCCGACCCCATCGAACAACTGATTTATCGCATCAGTGACGGTACAACCGAGATTGCCGGCGACTCGGATTTGCCGCTCACCGGCACGCAAGTGCGCCGCATTCATTACGCGTACGTCTTCGAGACCTACTATCGGGGCACCAGCGTGCGCGCGGCACAGGTGCGCGTGGATCAGCCGCACGGCAATCCGATCGTGGTGGAGGTGGCGCAACGCGTGGGATCGCGCTACACGATCGCGGTCGAATTCATGGCCGCCATCATGATGCCCTTGCTGCTTTTGCTGCTGGCTGGATGGGTGATCGTGTGGCGCGTGGTGAACCAGCAGCTCAACCCGCTGACCGATCTCGCCGATACCCTCAACCAGCAGACCCACACGTCGCTTGAACCGGTCGACGAAACCCTGGTACCGATTGAAATTCGTCCGCTCACGAGCGCGATGAACGCCCTGCTCGATCGCCTCAAAACCGCCCTGGACGCGCAGCGCAAATTTATCGCCGATGCCGCGCATCAGTTGCGCACGCCGCTGACCGCCGTCAAGCTGCATGCCGAACAGGCAGCGAGTGCGAGGGATCCGGCAAAGGCGCTGCACGCCGTGATCGAACTGCGGGCAGCGGCGGATCGCGCGGTGCGGCTGTCGAACCAGTTGCTTTCATTGGCGCGAGCCGAGCCGGGTGAACAGGCGGCACGTTTCACTGAATTCGACTACGCCGCGCTCGCGTTCGATACCGGCGCGGAATGGGTGCCTCGCGCACTCGCGGTGAGCGTGGACCTGGGCTTCCAGCGTCTTGACGATCCCGACAACGAACATTCGCTTACCGTGCGCGGCAATCTCGTGCTGATACGGGAGGTGCTTGGCAATCTCATCGATAACGCGATGAAGTACGTGCCTACGTCGCGACATGAGGGCGCGCGCGTGACGCTCACCGTCACGCGATTCATCGACAAAAATGGCCGCGCGATGGGCGAAATCGTGGTGGAAGACAACGGCCCGGGTGTGCCTGCTGAACAGCAGCAGGATTTGTTCAAGCGATTCTTTCGCGGCGATGGCCACGGCGTTGAAGGCGGCGCGGGCCTCGGCCTTGCGATCGTGCACGACATCATGGTCCTGCACGGCGGCAGCGTGCATTACGAAGACGCTCCGGCGCCCGAAGGCGGCGCACGATTTATCGTGAGGATGCCTTTGAAGCAGGCATGAGAAAAAGCGCCGCGGATCAAGATACCCGTGGCGCCATGCGAGGCAATCAAACGCTTACTTCTTCAACGCCAGCATTGTCCCGCGGCACTTTTTCGCGCCGCAACGGCATTCGTACTCTTTCTTCAGCTTCTTCGTGATGCGACCGTCGATGACGAGACCATAGTCGTAGTACAGCTCTTCATCGGCTTTGATCGCACGCAACGCGTGGATGAACACGCGCCCCTCCTTCTCTTCGGCTTCACAATTCGGCGCGCATGAGTGGTTGATGTAGCGGGCGCTGTTGCCGTCGATCTTGCCGTCGATCACCTTGCCATTTTCGAGGGCGAAGTAGAACGTGTGATTCGGCTCGTCTGGATTGTGCGGATGACGGCGCAACGCTTCTTTCCACGATATGCGTTCACCTTTGTACTCGATCACCAGCTCGCCTTTGGCGAGCGGCATCGCGGCGAAAACGCCCTTGCCATGGATGCCCGAACGGCGGACGGCGACCCTCCGTGAACTCATCGAATGAATCCTTTAAAACGAATCGGTTAGGATGGCGGCACAGTTTTAAGTGCCCCCGTTTCCGGCTTCACGCGAACGGTGATGAGCCGGAACGTGGATTAAAAAACGCGGCGGCCTGAATCGGAGGCGCCGCGTTGTTGTGATGCATGCGCGGTTCAAAGCGCACGCGAACATCGGCATCGTACACGGTAGGTGTGGGGCGCTTCAACCGCTAGGTGTTTTTTGGGGGGCTGGCCGTGAGAGGGAGGGTTTGGGGCGGTCCTGCGAATGGTGAGTGTGCGGCGAGGATAGAGTCCTTCTGCTCGCGTGGTCGTTCTGCTTAAGTCGGATTTTCTTGCTTATTTCTGCTAGCCCCTATCCGGGGCGGGACTTCATTTCTTTGCAAACGCGCAAAGAAACGAAGCAAAGAAACGCGTTCAAACCGCGAATACCTAAGTGTCGTCGTTGCCCATTTCAAGTTTTTGGCACGAACGTAGTACAGCTCCCACCCATCAACGCGCAGACGAACACCCACCCTTCTCAGACACGGCCCGCACACGCTTCGCCTCAACCGCCCCCATCCTTGCACCGATACCGGCACGCCCAGTTCTAGACCTCCCAGAACCCGCCCCACCCACCGCCGCGCGGACAGCGCTTAGTCAAACCGGTCCAGCCATTCGGCAAACATCACCCGCGCTGCGCGTTCAAGCCCCGGACCATGCCGGCTAGCCTCAGCGCGCAACGTCAGAACGTCCGTCGGGCTTTCACCCACTTCTGCCGAATAAGCAACCAGCCAGCTTTCAAACCGGTCGACCAAAATCTCAGGATGGCATTGAAGGCCCAGAACGTGATCGCCCCACGCAAAAGCCTGGTTCTCGCAGGCATCGGTGAACGCCAGCCGCGTGGCGCCATCAGGTAAGTCGAATGTGTCACCGTGCCAGTGAAGGACCGGCGTAGCCCGGCCGTCTGCCTCGAAATGCCGCAACGCGGACGCACGGCCGGAATCGGTAAGCGTCAACGCCTTCCAACCCAATTCCTTTTGCTTTGCCCGATAAACCCTCGCACCGAGCGCCCGGGCAATCAATTGCGCGCCGAGACAAATGCCGATGGTCGGCAAACCCGCAGCAATGCGCTTTTCAAGCATCGCAAGCAGCGGTGTCAAATGGGGGAACAGCGCCTCGTCGTGTGCGCCGATAGGACCGCCAAGCACAACCATCAACGAGGTACCGAGCGGATCCGGGGCGTCAATGCGCGCACGGCCGACATCCAGATAGCGGACCAGCTGGCCGCGGTCGCCCAGGACGAGTTCCAGACTGCCAAGGTCTTCGAAATAGACATGGCGGATTGCCAGGACTTCACGTTTCATCAGCGGTAATCCTGAACAAGGTCACGGGTTCCGTTTAACGAGCGCCGCGCGAACGCCGACGCAAATCAGAAACGGTCGCGCCGCCCGCGCAGGACGGCTCGAATAGTCTAACCGAGACTTTGAATTGAAGCAGCCAGGGCACGCCTCGACGCGCCCTGGCGCTAAACCGCTGACCCGAAGCAAGCGCGCAGCTTACGCAACCTGCGCGAAGATCTTCCAGGTTTTCTTCTGCTTGGTTACGTCAGCTTCTTCGTATACCGAACAATCGAGACGCAAGTCCGTGTCTTGCATATCGATGTTGAGCAACGCGCAATGATGCGGCGTTTTCTTGACGTTCTTGCTAGCTTCAAGATGCGTGCAGCTCAAGCACATCCGGTGCGGCGGAATTTGCTGTACGACTTCAAGCTGACGAATCGTCTTGAGCAGACTGCGATAAAGCTGCGTCTGTTCATCGGCTTTCAACGTTCCGATCGCCTTCGACAAAAATTCCGGCCACTGCAGCGCGCGCTTCGCTGCCGTGCGGCCACGCGCCGTCAGGCGCACAGCCAGCGCCCGGCCGTCGTCCAGGGCGCGACGCTTTTCAACCAGGCCCTTGCCTTCGAGTGTGCTCACGGCGTCGCTGGTAGTCGCGGCGGTCAACGCCGTTTCCCGCGCAATTTCGCCGAGCCTCATCGGCCCACGACGCTGCATCAGCAGCACGAGGATTTCACCCTGGGTCGGCGTAAGGCCAGCGCCCTCCGCCCATTCCCACGCCTGGCTGCGCATCGCAGTGCTCAACCGTAGCAGGCCGTGGGTCACGCGTCCCGTTGCCTGCTCACCATATACGCCTTCGCTCATAGTCTTTCGCTTCGTCTTTCTGATGCTTATCTGGGGTATAAGCAGCGACTTCATGAAGGCAAAACACCGTCCCGCTCGTTTTGCCCCACTCCGCCGCTGCAGGCTCGTTCGCCAGCATGTGCAATGCCGGCGAATCCTACCGTCTCAAAAATCGGGCGATTGCATTACAGCCTCTCGTTCGTCGTCCGGATCAAGACGTAATCATCTCTCTTGGCGCCTGCTATAGACCATTGGACGCCTAATTTATTTTGCCGGCCTAACTTCCCCGGACCAGCAAAACCGACATTCTAAGCGACCCGGAACAAACGTACACCTTACTTATTCACGAACCGTGTGGATAAGCTCGTGGATAACTCACTTACTCGTTGTGCGCGGATTCTTGATAACCCCTATCCCGGCCAAAACCGAGGCAGTGTTGTCCCGCGTTACCCCACACGATACGCCCGTTCGTCGCGCAGTTATGCGCGCTCCAGAACGTTGACTTTGCAGCACTTTTATCGGTTGTCCACAGAATCTTGCCATGCTTGTTAACTACTATTACGTATGTATACGACTTCATAACGGTAAACCTTAGACCCTCCCTATCGGCCATGAACTGTTGAAAGACTTCGTAAAAAAACCCGCCAATGGGCGGGTTTCGGAAACTGTGCCACCTGACTGTTTCGCCTAAGCACGCCACTGCAGGCACTGCTGGCGGACGGCTTCATGCAGTGAATGTTCACGATCGAAGACGCTGCGCAACCACGCTGCGTCGTTCACGCCGCCCCGGGCGATATCCCCAACCTGCCGCAACGCTTCAGTCGAAGCCAAGGCCTCGCCGTGAGGCGCGATGACGTCTAGCGTGGCGAGAATGTCTTCCGCAATCGTCCTGCGCTCGCCCGTCTGCGGGTCGATGCAACTACCCTCCAGCCCGAAACGGCAAGCTTCGAAACGGTTAAACGTGTAGACGAGGTAATCGTCCTCCTTGAGCGTCAACGGCTTGTCGAGGAGCAGATAGCGCGCAAGCGTCTGGATGTAGCACGCGATGGCCGCAGCCCGATCGACCGACAGTGGCGTATCCATCACCCGCACTTCGATCGTGCCGAAGCCCGGCTTCGGCCGGATATCCCAATAGAAATCTTTCATGCTGTTGACGACGCCGGTGCGAACCATCTTCGAGAAATATTCCTCGAAACTGTCCCACGTCAACTCGAACGGCGCCCGGCCCGACAGCGGAAACGCGAACACCGAATTGAGCCGTGCGGAGTGAAAACCGGTATCGACGCCCTGCACATACGGCGAAGAAGCCGACAACGCAATGAAATGCGGGATGAAACGCGACATGGAATGCAGCAGGAACAACGCGCTGTCCGGATCCGGGCAGCCAATATGCACGTGCTGGCCGAACACGGTGAACTGCTTGGCAAGGTACCCGTAAAGCTCCGACAAATACTGGAAGCGCGGGGTATCGAAGATCTGCCGGTCGCTCCACTGCTGGAAGGCGTGCGTGCCACCGCCACACAGCCCGACGTTGAGATGGTCCGCCGCTGCAACCAGCGTGTCGCGGATGGCGTGGAGGTCCGTTACAGCCTGTTCATGCGTCGTACAGATGCCCGTGGACAGCTCAATCATGCTTTCCGTGATCTCCGGCGTAATGAGGCCAGGGATCTTTTCGTCCTTTACGAGGCGCATGAGATCCGACGCCGCATGCGTCAGATCGTAATCATGTGTATTGACAACCTGAATCTCCAGTTCGACGCCAAACGTGAACGGCTCCGAGTTGATGAAAGGTTCGAGTGACATGGCACCTCTTGATAGGTAAAGCCTTTTTTGATTCTGGCCGACTGCTGATGGTTGATTACCAACGGTTACAGCTCGTCGGTCGTCAACGCTATCGGCCAGATACAGCAACGATGCTGGACGACAAGGGTTACGCGCGCCGCTCGCCGACCAGCGACAGGCTGCGGTACACCAGGAACGGCGTCGCGATCTGCAGGATCACGATGGAACACATCACGATCGCCCGCAGGGTCGGGTCGTAGTCGGGATACAGCACGTACATGTCATCGACGAGAAGATAGGCCAGCGCGGACATTGGCGTGAGCGCGACACCGAGTGCCGCGCCCTGCTTCCAGTTCAGCCCGCTGGGTTTCGCGAATATCAAAACGCCGCCTAGTTTGCCGACAAATCGAGCGACGATCAGTGCGACTGCCGCCACACCGCCCAATTGAATATCGCGCCATTCGAACGATGTCAGCGTCAACGCAAACAAAATTACGGTCAGAAGCCATCCAGCGGTGCCGAAGTGTTCAGGCCAGAGTTGTGGACGTTCATCGGAATTTTTCACGATGATGCCCGCAGCCAGCAACGCAAGAATGGTCGAGAGCTTGAAAACCTGGGCGATCGCGATTGCAAGCAGCACGAGGCCGAAGAGCGCGACGAACGAATGCTCGTCGTTGGTATTGAGCCGCCTGTAGAGCAAGTTGCAGGCACGAGCGAGCAGGAACGCGAGGATCAACGAGCCGATCAGCAAATAAAGCGGCTGCACGATGGTTGCGAGCGGGTTCCCGTAGATTTCCTGATGCAGCACGCCGGCGGCAAGTTTCTCCACGATCACCGCGTACATGCTGTTGAGCGCGGTCAGCGTCAGCAGGCGTTGCGTGACCTGGCCTTCGGCACGCAACTCGGTCTTGAGCTGGATGACCATGGCGGGTGATGTCGCCATCGCGATCGCCGCGATAACGATTGACGGCAGCATGGGCACTTTGCAGAGCGTGAGCGCAATCAGCACAAAGCCGAAAGTCAGCGTCGATTCAGCAATACTCGACAAGATCAGATACGGATTGCGGCGGATCCAGCGCAAATCGAGCCGGCTACCCAGTTCAAACAGCAGGAGCCCGAGCGCGGCATTGAGCAAGGGACGGGCGAGGGCGGCTGAACCGACATCGATCACATGAAAGCCCGCGCTGCCCGCGGCCAGGCCGATAAACGCATAACCCGTGATGCGCGGCAGGCGCCAGGCGCGCCACAGCAGTTCGCCGAAAAGGCCGGCCGCGACCAGCGCGAGCCCAGCCCAAAAGATGGCGTCCGGTGCGAGCGGCCAGACCGGTAGAAATGAAAATGCCGATCTCATTATATTGATTTCTCCTTCGCCGATAAGGCGGGTGAATAGTTGCAGCGCAGCGATGCAGCTTCTGCGCCCGGTGCGTTGGGACAGCGCTTATGACTGGTGCTCGACGCCGGGCGAAACGGTTCGCGAACCTCATGGCGAATGGTGTAGGGCATGCAGGAACGCGTGGGTCCGCTGGCACCTGAGTTGTAGCGCCCGAGCCTGATACCCGGCGCGGTTGCAGCGTTTGCAGCGATTGCGCCGGTTTGCGAACCTGTTGCCGCGACTGCACTTGGTTGCGCGATGCAGCCCTTGAAAATGCGCGATCGAGGTCAGGATTAGATACGGAAATGCCGATCTTCGTTTCTTGCCCCCGGCACTTTTGCGCCGGTGTTACCAAAACGAAATCCCGGCGACCGTGACAGCGGCGGCATTGATAGCCGTCGAGACGGCCAGACGCGAAAGAAAGGCGATTGTGCCATATCGACCGGAATCCCAAAAATTCCCATCCTGTCCCTAAAGTGAACGCTAACAGCGAGTTAGCCGATGTTCGATGCAGGAAAAATGGTGCGCCCGTTCCTCCTGGTTTGACGATAAGACCGTACTTTTCCCATCTTCTGCGCTGCCGATGACGCCGGTTTTAAGGTTTACAAGTTTTGTTTATATATACGTAGTAGTAGTTAACAAGGCCGGAGTATTTCTGTGGATAACTCATATTTTGTCAACGTATACAAAGGCTTGAGAAAGTCATAAGAGGACCATGAAGATGTGGGTGCCCGCCGGTGAACGCAGAACAACTTTCGTCGAAATTGCCCGTCGCGTGAGTTGTCCCGTTTACGCGCACAGCGAGTACACAGCTCATCAGCTCGAAATTCGACGTGTTATCCACAGGCTGGGGTGCATAAGCACTTGGCCGTCTGTTTTCACTTCAATTCATCATGTCGCAGGGCACGCAGAAGAAAGCGCCCGGGATCGATAGCCTCGGCCAGTTCGCGCTCAATGGGCCAGGGCTCGCCTTCTATCTGGGCCGCGATCAACTCGGCCGCGAGCGCCGCCCACACCAACCCACGCGAACCGAAAGCGAACGCGCCATACAAACCGGGCGAGCGTGGCAAATCAAGCGGCCATGCACCCGAGAGACGCGCGGCACCGGCATGAGCGGCTGTTTCGTCGGCGAGTGAGCCGATCATCGGCAGACGATCGCTTGTCACCGATCGAAACGCCACGCGGCCTTCGGGTAGATCTACGGCAGGATCGAATGCGGATAGGGCCGGTAGCATCCGCGAAATCCGCTCGATATTTTCCGCGTGGCCTACGCCCCGGATTTGTGAGTCGGTGCTGTCGAGGTCGTAGGTCGCGCCGGCAAGCGTTCGGTGAGGACCGAGCGGGACCGCGTAGCCATCGCCGACGATGGGCAGGCGCAAGCCATCGAGCGGACTCGCGTCGAGCAGCGTGAGCTGCCCTCGGACGCCGCGCGTTGGCAAGCCGTGAAGCCCGGCGATACGTTGAGCATCGCCAGCGTTAGCCAATATCAAGACGGGTGCACTTGCGATTGCGCGAGCTTGGGTATCGAAGACGGTCCATGCACCGTTCTCGCGCTCCATCCGCTCGACTTCCGTATCAAAAAGTGGCGTCAACAAACGTCCCGCGACCGCGCATTGCGCCTCGCATAGTGCTGCGGGCGAGATCCAGCCTCCGAGCGGAAAAAACCAGCCGCCGCGCGTAACGTGGTGTCCCGCGAGGCGGCTCGCTTCGTGTTCGTCGACGGCTTTCACATAGTTTTCGGGCAAGCCGAAACGGGTTATCGCCGATGCAATCGCCTGTGCGTCCTCGAGAGAATCCGCGATTTGCAGCAGCCCGTCGCGACTGCGTTTTAGATCGTATCCCGCGCGTTCGAGTTGTGACCATCGACGTAATGCATAGAGAAATCCCGCGCGCGTGAGGCGGGCGGCAACGCTGTCGTCTCGCCATACGATCGGATGGAAAACCCCTGCAGGATTACCGGATGCGTCGCGCGCCGGACCACTTTGTCGGTCGATCAACGTGATGCGCCAGCCACGCGACGTGAGCCGTTCTGTGATCGCGCAACCCGCGAGGCCGGCACCAACCACGATCGCGTGGCGCGTGAATGTTGGGTCGATGAAAGCGGGCTGTGGCGGTTCATGCCTGCGCACTTTCCAGCGGGGTGCGAAGTGAGCGCGGAGCATATCGGCGTCCCGCTGCTGGTCAACAAGAAAGCCTGCTTGTTCGAGCGCTTGCGGCAGCACCGGATGGCACTTTGCGTAGACCGATGCGTTGTCGCCTGCAATGCGCGCCAGCGCTTTCGCGATGAACGCAAGCTTCGCGTCGTGAGCGGTGAGGTCGAGATGGAAGGCATCGCAGCGCATCCAAAGCTTCTGCAATGTGCTCGCGATCTCACCAATAGCCAAGGTCAGCACAACCCGTCCGTCCTCGAACTCCAGCCGATGCACACCCGCAACAGGCATCGGCCAAGCATCGGACAATTGCTGGGCGAGTCCCAAATCGTAGGAAGGAAAGGCCGGTGCATCAAGCGACTCCAGCGTCCCGACCGCGACGAAATGTAATCGTTCGCAGCGCTTGGGATCGTCGCGCCATGCGGACCATGCACTGAGGAACAGGTGACCGCCATCGAATCGGGCTTGTAAAAGAGCGTAGCTACGTCGTTCTGCCCAACCCGAACGGTCTAAGCAATCGATAGATAAAGGAGTACCGTTATTGGGTTCAATCATGCGAAAGGTCTTGAAATCCACTGATAAAAAGGGCGTCGCAATGAGGCACGCGAAGGGTCTGGCAATCTGCTTCAAAGGCAGTCACGGCGGGCCTGAGCGCCAGAAGTACTGGCCTGTGCCGCAAGCGTTGGCAAAAACCAACGACAGGGAAAATACGCGTGCCATGAAACGATTGCCGCTCTCGCTTGCACGAGAGAAAAGCTTTCCGCATGCGAGGGATCTGCGTAAATCTTCGAAACCCTTGCCCAGATTGGGTTTGCGCTGCGTTATGATAGCTACCGCCGAGTGGGGAGGCGGCCCGGCGATAACGTCGTGATGCAGCGTTCGCGCGACGGGTTGGGAGGCTCAACCCGCCACCAGTACTCGACTGCGAGGCCCGCGCACGTATAATCGGCGCGTTCGCGCTGTTCGTGTCAACCTAAACTGATAAAGGAACCTTAATGAATAAACAGGAACTGATCGACGCCGTGGCTTCTCAGACCGGCGCCAGCAAGGCTCAAACCGGCGAAACACTGGACACGCTGCTCGAAGTGATCAAGAAGGCCGTGTCCAAAGGTGACGCCGTGCAGTTGATTGGCTTCGGTAGCTTCGGCTCGGGCAAGCGCGCAGCGCGCACCGGCCGTAACCCCAAGACGGGTGAATCCATCAAGATTCCGGCGGCCAAGACCGTCAAGTTCACGGCTGGCAAAGCATTCAAGGACTCAGTGAACAAGCGGTAAGTTGTGTAGCCGATTGTCTGCGCCGAGGTAGTAGCCTGGCGCGCGTAACCCGCCTCTGGCGGGTTTTTTTTCGCTTAGTGATTGTGGTCGCCGTGGTGATGATGATGGTCGTGGTGGTCATGATCGTCGTCCTCGTCGTCGATTTCCCACGATGGAAACGGGTCGCTTAACGAGAGCCATCCTTTAGGACCGAGCGACCATTCTTGGTCGGTGAGAAGACAGGCGTCGAACGCCTGGCGCCAATACGACTCATCCAGATCGACGCCGATCATGGCGAGTTCCTGCCGACGATCGCCGATCGACATATCGTCGGCGTCGCCAAACCATTCGGCCGCAATTTCGGCTTCCAGTTCGACGTCGCTGGTCGGCCATTCGCTGCGATCCTGGGCCGCCCACCACATGCCAGCGGGACCGTGGCGCAACGCGCCGCCGGTTTGTGACAGTGAGCCGCCAATATCGCCGCGTGTCGCGAGCCAGAAAAATCCTTTGCATCGCAACACGTCTGGCCATTCGAGATGCAGCAGCGTCCACAGGCGTTGCGGATGAAACGGCCGGCGCGCGCGATAAACGAATCCGCCCACGCCGAACGCGTCGGTCACGGTGGCGTCGTCCGGTGCATTCAGCATGGCTAACCACCCGGGCGCGCTCGAGGTAGCGTCGAAGTCGAAGCGGTCGGTCTTCACCACCTCGTTCACAGGTACTGCGCCATGTCGGGCATCGATCAGTTCGGCACGCGGATTGAGCGCATGCAGGATGCTTTTGAGTTTGCTGAGCGCTGGGGTATCGATGAGATCCGTCTTGTTGACCACGATCACGTCGGCGAATTCGAGCTGTTCGGTTAGCACTTCCACGATGGTTCGGTCGTCATCGTCGTCGCTGGCAATTCCTCGCTCATGCAGCCCTTCGGCCGATGCGTAATCGATCAGAAAGCGTCCTGCGTCGACGACAGTCACCAGGGTATCGAGGTGCGCGATGTCGTTATCGAAGACAAGCGCTTCCGCGAGCGCCTGCGGATCGGCGATACCGGGCGCTTCGACGACGATTGCATCGAAGGCATTTTCCGATGCAATACGGGCGATGTCGGAGGAGAGGTCGTCGCTGGGCGTTCGGATTACCGCGATGCGGCATTCGCCGCAATGAGCGATCAGATGGTCGAGAAGTGTGGTCTTGCCCGCGCCGGGGAGGCCGCAAAGCAGGGTGACTGGCAGGGGCTGATTCATCGCGATGGGCGTCGGAGCGGGTGGAACGTTGAATTGTGCCTCAAAGGTGGCTGGGTCGCCGGACTGTGGTTTTGGGGTTGGGGCGGTTCTGGTGGCGGTGGGTAGGGGCTAGGGCGGAGGGGGTGCTGTTCGCGGCGAGTGTGGGGAGAGCGTTGAGTCCTTCTGCTAGCG